>NZ_JAEHBQ010000020.1:0-92849 GCF_016483555.1 Bacillus cereus group sp. N14 | reverse complement strand
CCCTCCAAGTAATAGTGTAACATCCATGTGTATACATGGTCTTTTTCACACTGTCTACCTAAAGGGGATAATATCAGAATCCTCATCGTCTTTTTTCATTAACTCATTGCCTGAGCAACCTCTTTACGTACACGTCTTCCTTTTCCATGCGGAATACAAAGTGGTGTCCCAAATAATGGATCCGTACTGATTTGACACTCCATTCGGAATACATCACGTACTAGCTTCTCATCTACTACTTCTTCCGGCTTACCTTGTGCATATATTTGTTTATCTTGAATGGCTACAATATTGTCTGCATAGCGGCATGCTAAATTTAAATCGTGTAATACCATAACAATTGTTCTTTGTTCTATTTCATTTAATTCGAATAATAAATCTAGCACTTCAATTTGGTGAGTCATATCTAAATATGTAGTAGGCTCATCCAGTAAAATGATATCTGTATCTTGTGCAAGCGTCATTGCAATCCAAGCACGTTGACGTTGTCCACCTGAAAGAGCATGCACATCACGCTCAGCAAATTCTGTCATACCTGTTGCTGCAAGTGCTTTTTGTACCATTTCTTCATCTTTTTCTGACCATTGCTTCAGCCACGTTTGATATGGATAACGCCCTTGCTTTACAAGCTGCAATACTGTAAGTCCTTCTGGCGCTTGCGGTCCTTGCGGCAAAATTGCCATTTGACGAGCAATTTGCTTCGTTTGCATACTTTGAATGGCTTGATTATCTAGCAAAATGTCACCAGTTGTTGGCTTTAATAATCTAGCTAGTGAACGTAATAAAGTTGATTTTCCACAACCGTTAGAACCGATAAAGATTGTAATTTCGCCTTTTGGAATTTCTAAATTCAACTCATCAATAATAATTGCTTCACCATAAGACAGCGTCAAACGTTTCGTCTCCAATGCTTTTTGCATATTCATCTCCCTTTATGAATTCCGACTTTTATAAAGTAAATAAATAAAATAAGGTGCACCAATTGCTGATGTAAATACCCCTGCTGGAATTTCAAGTGGGGTAAAAACTGTACGCCCGATTAAATCTGCAGCAAGTACTAAAATTGCACCAACAATAGCCGCAACTGGGAGTAATGCACCGTATAAAGAACCAACTAGTCTTCGTGAAATATGAGGTGCCATTAAACCGACAAATCCAATTCCTCCGGCAAAGGCAACTGCTCCGCCAATTAAAGCTGTACTAAGTAATAACATGAATACGCGTGACTTCGTTAAAGGAACACCAAGTCCTACCGAAATATCATCCCCTAGCTCTTGCGCATTTAAATGCCTAGCAGCTATAAATGATATTACCGTTAAGATGAGAACCCACGGCGCAAGTACCATAACATTTTGCCATGAAGAACCGTAAACAGTACCTGTAATCCATACATTCGCTTGACTCGCTTGATAAATAGGCGCTAACAACATAAACAAAGTCGTTGCCGCTTTCGTTAACGCCCAAAAACCAACACCAATTAAAACGAGACTAATCGGTGATAATCCGTCATTTCTCCATGCAAATAAATATACAAAAAGCGCTACAATCGTTGCCCCAGCAAAGGCTGCGAGCGGCATATAATGAATGCTTACGGTTAGCGCATTGTTTTTATCACTAAATATAGCTAAAAAGAGTACAACTGCGACACTTGCACCACCTGTAATTCCGATGATATCTGGAGAAGCAAGTGGATTTCGAACGAGCCCTTGTAAAATACAGCCTGCTATAGCAAGCGCAATTCCTACAAGGATGGCAATTAAAATACGTGGCATACGAAACTTATTTACAACCATATTTGACATTGCGTCGCCATTTCCGATAATCGCTTGCCATACGTCATAAGGGGCAATTTTCATGTCTCCCATACCTGCACTCGCAAAAAATAATCCAATTAAAACAACTAGTAAACTGAATAAGACGAGACAAGCTCGTTTATACATTAAAAATGAGAATCCGTCTTTTCCTATTCGAAACGGGATATACTTCTTCATTTGCTAAGCCCTCTCTTACGTGCAATATAAATAAAGAATGGAGCCCCGATAAATGCTGTCATAACCCCTACTGGTACTTCTTGTGGCATAATGACATATCTTGCTGCTATATCAGCCAAGATTAATAATATTGCCCCTAATAATCCGCTATACGGCACTCTCCATCTGTGGTCGACTCCAACAAGAAATCTAGCAAAGTGCGGAGTAACAATTCCTATAAACCCAATGGGACCAGCAACCGCAACTGAACCACCAGACAACATTACAATAATAAGTAACACGAATGATTTCATTAAAATTGTTCGTTGTCCAAGTCCTTTCGCAACATCTTCCCCCATCATTAACGTATTTACTTTCCCCGCCATCATAAGAGATGCAATCCAGCCTATTAATAAATACGGGAATACAGATTGTAAAATTTCTAACTTTCTCCCTTGCACAGATCCGGCAAGCCAAAATAATACTTCTTCAAGCGCCTTTTCATTTAAAACAAGTAATCCTTGTGTTAATGATGAAAATAATGCACTAATTGCCACCCCTGCTAAAGTTAACTTAAGAGGCGTCGTCCCCTCTTTTCCTAAAGAACTAGAAGCAAATACAAGTACAGCTGCAACTGCTGCCCCTAAAAAGGCAATCCACGTGAAAGCTGATAATGATGTTACGGAAAAAATAACAATTGCTACAACTATGAAGAAAGCAGCACCTGAATTTAATCCAATAAAATCTGGAGAAGCAAGTGGATTCTTCGTTAAAGTTTGCATAAGACAACCTGCAATGGCTAAACTAGCACCAACACTAGCTGCAATTAATGCCCTTGGTAGACGCACATTTTGAATAATAATATGTTCATTGGAACCATTAAAATGAAAAAAAGCATCTAACGCTAATTTCCAACTCGTATTTGTATATCCGAAAATAATACTTCCCCAAATACAAGTAATTACTGCAATGATTCCAACAAATAACCCAATCCATTTTGCTTGATTTGTTTTTAATAACATGCAGCGTTTCCCCTTCAATGTATAATGATACGTTGTAAGTGTATTTCAACTTAATTCTCATTGTCAACGATAATGAGAACTATTTTCATTGATATGTATTGACAATCAAAAGATAAAAGCTTAATATCATGCTTGCTATTGAAAAAACTTCTCAGTATGTAGGGGGTACATAATGAAATTCGTGCAAAAGAAATCGTTTACAGTATTTGTATTTTTACTAGCCTTTTCACTACTTTTAAGTGCTTGTGGAAAATCAAATACGAAAGAAGAAACAAAAGAAGATACGAAAAAAGAAATGATTACGGTTGAACATGCAATGGGTAAAACAGAAGTTCCTGCGAATCCAAAACGTGTAGTTATTTTAACAAATGAAGGAACTGAAGCTTTACTTGAACTAGGTGTGAAACCAGTTGGGGCTGTAAAATCTTGGACTGGTGATCCATGGTATCCACATATTAAAGATAAAATGAAAGATGTAAAAGTTGTTGGTGATGAAGGACAAGTGAATGTGGAAACAATCGCTTCTTTAAAACCAGACTTAATTATCGGTAACAAAATGCGTCACGAAAAAGTGTATGAGCAACTAACAGCGATTGCACCTACTGTGTTCTCTGAGACGCTACGTGGTGAATGGAAAGACAACTTCAAATTTTATGCGAAAGCATTAAATAAAGAAAAAGAAGGTCAAAAGGTTTTAGCTGATTACAATAAAAGTATGAAAGATTTAAAAGCCAAACTAGGTGATAAAGTAAATCAAGAAATCTCTATGGTTCGCTTCATGCCTGGTGATGTTCGTATTTATCATGGCGATACATTCTCTGGTGTTATTTTAAAAGAACTTGGATTTAAACGTCCTGGAGATCAAAACAAAGATGATTTCGCAGAACGCAATGTATCTAAAGAGCGTATTTCTGCAATGGATGGTGATGTATTATTCTACTTCACATTCGATAAAGGCAACGAGAAAAAAGGCTCTGAATTAGAAAAAGAATATATCAATGATCCTCTATTTAAAAACTTAAATGCAGTAAAGAATGAAAAAGCATACAAAGTTGACGACGTTATTTGGAATACAGCTGGTGGTGTAATGGCTGCTAACCTACTACTAGATGACATTGAAAAACGCTTTGTTAAATAATACACCTCTAACCAGCTCCCTTCTACGGAGCTGGTTTTTTCATTTCACTGAAGTGTCACATTATTTCATTTTGTATTTTTATTCCCAATATGTTATATTATAAAAGTAAATAGAATATATTTTCTCTATATCAGAATAAATTTTTTAATCTAAATTTTCTGATTAATCATTATTTTATTTTCTTTTAGAATTCAATTATTACATTTGAAAACGCTTATCATCTCGTTTTCAGGGCAAAATACAGTAACGGTTGAAGAAAAATAGAACTTTTCTAGAAATTTTCTTTCTATTTCCATATAATTCTATTGACTTCTAAATATTTTGTGAATTAAAATAATTACATAAATATCCGTTATACAGGATTAGGGGGAAACAAAAATGGATGCAGCTTTAAAATTAGAAAAAGCTGGAGAACAACAATCACCAAAAAAACATCCACCAGGATTATATTTGTTGTTCTTAACAGAAATGTGGGAAAGATTTAGTTATTATGGAATGCGTGGCCTTTTAGTTCTTTATTTAACAACTGCTGCCGTTAGTGGCGGATTAGGATTTGATAAGGCAGTCGCAGTGCAATTATATGGTACTTTTACAGCAGCAGTATATTTCATGCCAATTATAGGCGGATGGCTAACTGATCATTATATTACAAGACGTCATGCCATTACTCTCGGCGGAATTATTATGGCGATTGGTAACTTTGTACTATTCTCCATGAATACAAAAACAGGACTATTCCTTGGATTAGTACTATTAGTTATTGGTAATGGATTCTTCAAACCAAATATTTCTACACTGTTAGGTGAATTGTATGACGAAAATGATTCACGTCGTGACAGTGCATTTACTATCTTCTATATGGGTATTAACGTAGGTGCTTTCTTCGCTCCACTTATTTGTGGATTTTTAGCAGAAGATTTCTTTAAAACAAGCGTTGACGGCGTTATGGTTATGGGATATAAATATGGATTCTTAGCAGCTTGTATCGGTATGATTATTGGACAAATTGTTTTCAACTTATTAGCTCCTCGCTACCTTGGTACAGCAGGAACAACAGTTGTTGGTAAAAAAACAAAAAATCAACCTGCAATCGAAAAGAAACCTTTAACAAAACAAGAAAAAAATCGCACTTGGGCAATTGTAATTTTAACTTGTTTCGTTGTATTCTTCTGGGCAGGCTTTGAACAAGCTGGTAGTTCTTTAACACTTTATACAGATAAATTTGTTGATCGTACAATTTTCGGATGGGAAGTTCCAACATCTTGGTTCCAATCCGTTAATCCAGCATTCATCGTACTACTTGCACCATTCGTATCTATGCTATGGTTAAAACTTTCTAAATCAAAACGTGGCGATTTAAAAGTACCAACAAAAATGGCATTTGGTATGATTTTACTAGGTATAGGTTACCTTGTTTTAACATTAGCGGTTCTAAAAACTGGAAGTACTGAAGCTGATATAACTGTTAAAGCAAACTTATTATTCATCGTTATCACTTATATGTTCCATACAATTGGCGAACTATTCTTATCACCAATCGGTCTATCAATGGTAAGTGCAATTGCACCTGTTAAATTAGCATCATTACTAATGGGTGTATGGTTAGCTGGTTCAGGTATGGCTAACTGGTTAGCTGGTAAGCTTGCTTCCTTTACACAATCATTAGGTTATCTTGAAGTATTTGCAAGTATCGGTATTATCGTTATCGTCCTAGGAGTTGTACTTCTTCTCTGCTCTAAAAAAGTTGCAAGTATGATGGAATAACACAAAAAAGACGCTTCTAAACATTTAGAAGCGTCTTTTCTATTACTTCTCCTCTAAAGCCGTCACGTTCACGTGAACGCTTTCTCCGGGATTAGATACATCATACACTTGAGCAACTCCACTCTGCTCGTCACAGCTCTCAATCCATACTGGTACGCCCTCATATGTAACGTCAATGCTACTTGAAGAAGATAAGATTTGTTTCACACGTTTTACATCCATACTACTATTCCTCCTTTTACTTACTACACTCCTTTCTATCTTTTCTTTTCCCTTTAGAATATATTCCATACAGTAGCATGTTAATTGGTAGCCTTTTCTTCCTTACATGCTAATATTTACTCTCGTATTACCTTTCTGACAAATAAAAAAAGACGTATATTCCACACGTCTTTTTCCATAATATTCAAATTTTAAGAAAATAATGTTTTTACAACTTCACTTACTTTATCATTATGAATTTGATAATACACTTCTAGTCCTCGTCTTTCAAAGCGTACTACTTTATTTTGTTTTAATTTCGTTAAATGTTGCGAAACCGTTGATTGTGGAATTTCTAACACTTCCTGTAATTGTGTTACATTACAAGTGCCACGTTGCATTAGTTCCATTACTAGACGTAGACGCAACGGATGCGCTAACGCTCTTAACATTTGTACATCTTCTTCTGAAATACGACATTCGAATTGATTTTGGCTCATAAAGTTCCCCTCATTTTCGTTTTTATTTTCTTTTTATTTATTTATATATCTGTTCTTATATTTCCTGTTACGACATAACTTTATCAACCTATAAAGCTGAAAATTTTTTCCACCTTTATCAGCAAAAAATTCAGGAAAAATTCCTTACTGATTTTGAATATTATACTATATGATATAATGAAAAAGCAAAAGTAAGGGCTATGAATACTTTGCTTACAAACGTTGTTTTATCAAGCTTTTTGTTATATTTTCACCTCACTGCAACGTACAGTAATGATATTGTAAAATACCGTCTATAATTGATAACCTATCGTAACGTATTTGGGTTATATTTAACCTCTTTGTTATGCTAAAAGGAATTTTCAGTAAAAAAGATAATGTAATATTAAAAATTGACTTATTGTTGTTTTAATTCGTATTGTACTTGCTCAGACTGTTATTCAAAACTTCCTATTAAATGCATTTGCCTTCTCTTTCTTACTAGATCAACTCAGACCAGCATGTGACCCCTATCAAATTTCAACATCATATATACTTAATGCAAAGACGTCATCTAACATATAAGATTAATGATATACGAACAAAGAAAACAATATAGAAATAACTTCAAAAAGCAAACTCAAATAGATTTGAGTTTGCTTTTTGTCTACTTTATGAACAAAGCATTTCTTTTAATACTATTATGGAATAATTATACTTTTTTACGTTGACAATAGTGTTGAAGGAGAATATACTAAGCATGTAAGTTGATTGTGAATTGTTTCACAAATAATGTGAATTTCTTCACATAAAATAGATAGGAGTTGTCATTATTATGAGTACTTGGACACAAATTTATGACCCATTAAACAATATTTGGTTATCTGCACTAATCGCAGCACTTCCAATTTTCTGCTTCATCATTTGTTTAATGGGACTAAAAATGAAAAGTTACATGGCTGGTCTTTACAGTGTGATTGTCGCTATTATTCTTGCTATATTCGTTTATAAAATGCCAGCAACCGTAGCTGTAGCATCTGCCGGATTCGGTGTTTTATCTGGATTTTATCCAATTTGTACTATCGTTATCGCAGCAATTTTCCTTTACAAATTAACTGTTAAAACAGAGCAATTCAACATCATTCGTGATAGTATTTCAAGCATTACAAATGATCAACGTTTACAAGTATTATTAATCGCTTATTCTTTCGGTGCTTTCTTAGAAGGCGCAGCTGGTTTAGGGGTTCCAGTTGCTATTACAGCTGCATTACTTGTAGGTATGGGCTTTAATCCATTAAAAGCAGCAGGTATTTGTTTAGTAGCTAACATCGCTGGTGGTGCTATGGGTGCTATGGGTATCCCAGTCACAGTACCAGCACAATTAACTGAGTTAGACGCATTAACTATCGGTCGTCAAACTGTTCTTATTTTACCATTCATTAGTATTGTTTTACCTTTCTTACTTGTATCAATGGTTGATGGAATTAAAGGTATTAAAGAGACTTGGCAAGGTATTCTTGTAAGTGGTGTTTCTTTCGCGGTTACTCAGTTCCTTGTAACTTACTTCTTAGGTGCAGAACTTACTAATATTTTCGCAGCCGTTGTAAGTATGATCTCTCTTGCATTATTCTTACGTGTTTGGCAGCCAAAATCTTCTACTCAAGAAGAAAAACAAGAAGAAAAAGTATCTCATACATTTAATCAAATTTTATATGCTTGGTCTCCATTCGTATTCTTAACTGCATTCGTAACAATCTTTAATTTAAAACCAATTAAAGCTTTATTTGCTCCGGATGGCGCACTAGCAAACTTAGTATTTAACATTCAATTCCCTGGTCTTCATAACGCTGTTATGAAAACTACACCTATTACAAAAGCTGATACACCTTTCGCAGCTGTTTTCAAATTTGATGTATTCTCATCTACAACTACTGCAATCGTATTAGCAATTATCGTTTCACTTATCGTATACCGTGTAAAAGGTAAAATGGTTAAAGAATTAATGGTTGAAACAATACAAGAACTAAAAGCTCCAGTATATACAATCTGTAGCGTTATCGCTTTAGCTTACGTAGAGAACTACTCTGGTATGTCATCTACACTTGGACTTGCATTCTCTTCTACTGGTAATGCATTCCCTGTTCTTTCTCCGATCTTAGGATGGATTGGCGTATTCATTACAGGTTCAGTAGTATCAAGTGGTTCATTATTTGCACCGCTTCAAGCAGTAACTGCAGATCAATTAAACATCGTTCCTTCTACTCTTGTTGCATTAAACGTAGTAGGTGGTACAATGGCAAAAATGGTTTCACCACAATCTGTAGCAGTTGCTTGTGCCGCAGTTGGACTAGTTGGTAAAGAATCTGTCCTATTTAAAACAGCAATGAAATACAGTTTAATCTTCTTAGCTATCATTAGCTTACTTCAATTAAACGCTGTATTTAATATCTTTTAAAAATAAAACACCGATCCAAATGGATCGGTGTTTTTTCACATTACATCTTCTTATTCTTTAATAAAGAAGCACCAGCAATTTCAGGATGCGTCATTTCGAATGGATCCAAAATAATATCCAATTCTTCTTCTGTCAGTACACCATGTTCTAAACATAACTCCCTAACAGATTTCCCTGTTTCAATTGCTTCACGCGCAATACGAGATGCTGCTTCGTAACCAATATGAGGGTTAACTGCCGTAATAATTCCAACACTTTTCTCAACATATTGCTTCAGCAATTCTTCATTTGCTGTAATTCCTTCAATACAATATTCACGGAATACACGGAATCCGTTATTCATAATACTTATAGATTGAATTAAATTAAATACGAGTACAGGCTCCATTACATTTAACTCTAATTGTCCTGCTTCTGATGCTAAACAAATTGTATGATCATTACCAATTACTTGGAAAGCAACTTGATTAATTACTTCTGCCATAACAGGATTTACTTTACCTGGCATAATAGATGAACCTGGTTGACGAGCTGGTAATTGAATTTCCGCCAATCCAACACGTGGACCAGATGCCATAATGCGAAGATCGTTTGCAATTTTAGACATGTTCATCATACATACTTTTAATGCCGCAGATACTTCTGTGTATGCATCTGTGTTTTGCGTTGCATCAACTAAATGCTCTGCACCAACAAGTGGGAATCCGCTAAATGTACGCAAGTGTTTAACCACTTGTTCAATGTAGGTAGGGTTTGCATTTAATCCCGTACCAACAGCTGTCGCCCCCATGTTCACTTCATATAAATGTTGGCGAGACTGTTTAATTCTTTTTATATCACGCGCAAGCACTCGGCTATACGCTTCAAATTCTTGTCCAAGACGAATCGGAACAGCATCTTGTAAATGTGTACGTCCCATTTTAATGACGTGATCGAACTCTTTTGCTTTTGCACGGAAAGCAGAATGAAGTTCTTCCATTGTAATAAGAAGTTCTTCTAACATCATAAGAGTTGCAATATGAATTCCCGTCGGAAACGCATCATTTGTTGATTGAGCCATGTTTACATGAGTGTTTGGGCTAATTTTTGCATACTCGCCTTTTTCATATCCCATACGTTCTAACGCTCGATTAGCGATTACTTCATTTGTATTCATATTAATAGAAGTTCCAGCACCGCCTTGGATTGGATCCACGATAAATTGATCGTGGTATTTTCCATCAACAATTTCTTGCGCTGCTTCTGCAATTTCATGTCCAATGTCTTTCGCTAAGTAACCAGTATCCATATTTGCAAGAGCCGCCGCTTTTTTCACAATTGCCATTGCCGTAATGAGTGACGGATGAATGCGATATCCTGTAATCGGGAAGTTTTCTACAGCACGTAATGTTTGTACCCCATAATAAGCTACACTCGGTACTTCCTTTTCACCTAAAAAATCTTTTTCTATCCGTATATCCTTCGTTGCTATCATTTTCATCACCTATACTTTTCATTCTAAATCCCTATCTAAAAAATTCGCCCTCTAAAAATACGAGTATCATTCAGAAGAATTTTTCAGTATCCACCTTCACTATATAGCACCTTTTTTGAAAGCGCAAACATTTATTTTTCTATATATACTTTTTATAAAAATTTATAGAAAATCATTCTTCTACCTTCTTTATTTCCACTCGTTTAATTTGATGCATATCCTTTTCAAGGACTTTAAAAGAAAAGCCGTGTTTTTCAATAATATCTCCTTCAGCAACGATTTGCTTTTGTACCATAATCCAGCCACCAATTGTATCTACATCATCAGCGATCAAGTGTATACCAAATAAATCATTTACTTCACTAATAAGCACCTTTCCCTCTACGATCTTACACCCTTCACTTATATGCTCTATAGGCGGGTGTTCATCTTCATCGTATTCATCTCGGATTTCTCCAACAATTTCTTCTAAAATATCCTCTAGTGTAACAATACCCGCTGTACCGCCATATTCATCATATAATACAGCTAATGGAATTCGTTTTCTTTGCATTTGTAATAACAAATCATGTATAGGAATATTTTCTAGCACTTCAATAACTGGCCTTGTATATGGCGTAATTGAGCACTCCTCATCTCGATTACCGTCCATATAACGAATAAATAAATCCTTTACATTAACCATCCCAATGATTTCATCTTTATCTTCACCAAATACGGGATATCTCGTGTACTTCTCTTGTGCGATTATTTTAATATGTGTTTCAAATGGTTCGTCCTCATATAAACCTACAACTTCCGTACGAGGTACCATAATTTCCTTTGCGACTCTATTATCGAATTCAAAAATATTATTTACATATTTAAATTCCCTTTGATTAATCTCTCCGCTCTCATAACTCTCGGATAAGATTAATCGTAATTCTTCCTCCGAATGAGCAACTTCATGTTCAGAAGCCGGATGTAATCCGAATAACCCTGTCACAAGCCTTGCAGAACCATTTAAAGCCCAAATAAACGGATACATTACTCGATAAAAGTAAATAATTGGCTTCGATAATAATAAGCTAACTTGCTCTGCCCTTTGTATAGCGAGCGTCTTCGGAGCAAGTTCACCAATGACAACATGTAAAAATGTAATCACTGCAAAGGCAATAATAAATGAAACTGTACTTGCAATTGCAGGAGATAAATGTAGTTTTAAAAACAACGGCTCGAGTAAATGTTTTATAGTTGGCTCTCCTAACCACCCAAGCCCTAAAGCAGTAATTGTAATACCTAACTGACACGCTGATAAATACTCATCTAAATTCGAAGTTACTTTTTTAGCTGCCAATGCTCCTCGTCGTTTTTCACTAACGAGTTGATCAATACGACTGCTACGCACCTTAATAATTGCAAACTCAACAGCTACAAAAAAACCTGTTAATGCAATAAGGATGGCTACCATCAATAATTTTATAATATCCACATATACCCTTTAGCTTTCTTAGCTAAAGTTACACCTCCTTTTAAAAAGAAGTTTCACTTTAGTTTCTTCATTTACGCAAAAGCAACCCTATATAAAATTCACCAATTTCAAACCTCATACAATTCTAAAGGTAGGCCGTCAGGGTCTTGAAAAAAGACGAATTTTTTTCCGGTTATTTCATCCATACGTATCGCTTCAGTCTCCACACCGCATTGTTTTAAATGGTTTACAGCCTCTCCTATATTTGTAACAGCAAATGCTAAATGTCTAAGTCCAGCCGCTTCTGGGAAACTTGGGCGCTCAGGTGGATTTGGAAATGAAAATAATTCAATTTGATACTCTTCCCCTACACATAAATCTAACTTATAAGAATCTCGTTCCTTTCTATATACTTCATTTATCGCTTTAAACCCCAATATCCGAGTATAAAAATCTTTTGACACTTCATAATTCGAACAAATAATTGCAACGTGATGCACTCTACTTATATTCATGACTTCTCTATTCCTTTCTTTACCAAAGATGCATATTCTCCCTTGAAATGAAAAACATATATAGCAGAATATCTCTTTTAGGGGGCTTACTATGAAATTTATTACTTTTTTCGTGGGACTTATCGTTGTTTTCTTCCTTGCTTATATTGCTAGCAACAATAAGAAACATATTAAATTTAAACCAATTTTCATCATGCTTATTATACAGTTGATTTTAACCTATTTATTATTAAATACAGAAATCGGTCTCATACTTATTCGGGTCATTTCCAGTCTGTTTACAAAACTACTCGAGTATGCTGCTGATGGTATAAACTTCGTATTTGGCGGTCTTGCCAATAAAGGTGAAATGTCATTTTTCCTTACTGTCTTATTACCAATTGTCTTCATTTCTGTTTTAATTGGTATATTACAGCATTTTAAAATATTACCATTCTTTATTCATTGGATCGGTTACTTCCTTAGTAAAATAAATGGTCTTGGGAAATTAGAATCTTATAACGCTATCGCATCTGCCATTGTAGGCCAATCAGAAGTTTTTATTACGGTTAAAAAACAATTAGCTCAAATTCCAAAACACCGTCTTTATACACTTTGTGCATCTGCCATGTCAACCGTATCTATGTCCATCGTAGGTGCCTATATGACGATGATTGAACCTAAATATGTAGTAACCGCACTCGTTCTCAATTTATTTAGTGGTTTTATTATCGTACTCATCATTAACCCTTACGACGTGAAAGATGAAGAAGATATTTTAGAAATTAAAGGCGAAAAGCAAAGCTTTTTTGAAATGCTTGGAGAATACATTCTAGACGGCTTTCGCGTAGCTATCGTTGTCGGCGCTATGCTTATCGGATTCGTCGCATTAATTAGTTGCATTAATGACCTATTCCTCATTATATTCGGCATTACTTTCCAGCAATTAATCGGCTACGTATTTGCGCCTGTTGCATTCCTTATCGGTGTACCTAGTTCTGAAATTGTCACAGCTGGTAGCATTATGGCAACGAAGCTTGTAACGAATGAGTTTGTAGCAATGATGGACCTTAATAAAATTTCTAATAGCCTTTCTCCTCGTACAGTTGGTATTATTTCTGTTTTCCTCGTCTCTTTTGCCAACTTCTCTTCTATCGGTATTATTTCAGGTGCAGTAAAAGGATTAAACGAAGAACAAGGAAACGTCGTTGCCAGATTTGGCCTTAAATTACTATATGGAGCTACTCTCGTTAGCATTTTATCTGCAATTATCGTAAGCATTATGTTGTAATTAGGTAAAATTTTATCATTTTCTTATCCCTATCTTTTGTATACAATAACGAATAGATGTCTTATAAAGTGAAACTTTACTCAGAGGGGGCTATCCCCCTCTGAGTATTAGTTGAACCAATCGGGCTTTTACGGGCAGTTAACTCCCACCTAACTTCCTTGCATTCGCTGGACTTTGAGGTGGGAGTTTTACTGCCCGTTAATGCAGGATAAATAATCAAGACATCTATTTTTTATACATGTACAATCGCTTTTATTTAGCGTACAATATTTTTTATGTGTTTGAATGCGCTTCTAGATGTATACACTTTGATAGTTTTAAAGGAGAAAAATGATGAAATCCGATGATATGAACAAAGATACCCGATCCCAAAAAGGACGCTCAAAGAAAAAACGCCTACTTTGGTTCCTTCTTATTCCATTACTGATTATAGCACTTGGAGCAGGAGGCTATTCCTTCCATATATACAGTAAAGCGAAATCTGTGTTAAGTAATGCCTACTCTGAACTGGGCCGCGGGGATAAATCCAGCAAACGTGAAAAAGCCGTGAAACCTATGACTGACAACATTTCTGTACTTATTATGGGTGTTGATGAAAGTGATATTAGGGACAAGAATTATGGAAAAGCAACTCGTACGGATGCGCTATTACTTGCAACAATTAATAAAAACGATAAATCTGTTAAACTTGTGAGTATTCCACGTGACTCACGTGTCTACATTAAATCACGTGATAAATACGATAAAATTACACATGCGCACGTATTCGGTGGTGTGGACAGCACAATTGATACCGTGGAGAAATTTTTAGATGTTCCAGTTGATTACTATGTAAAATTTAACTTTAAATCATTTATCAAAATTGTCGATTCTCTTGGTGGTATTACTGTCGATGTTCCAGTTGAGTTTACAGAACAAAATAGTAAAGACGAAGCAGATGCAATTCACCTCAAAAAAGGACGCCAACATTTAAATGGAGAAGAGGCATTAGCACTAGCTAGAACTCGTCATATCGATAGTGATTACATGCGCGGCCAACGACAACAGCTTGTTTTAGAAGCTATTGCTGAAAAAGCACTATCTCTTAATTCCATTAATAAAATCGGTGGTCTACTAGACGCTGTCGATAAAGACTTAAAAACAAATTTAACTTTTGATGATATGATGACAATTGCCAAAAATTCAATGGATTCCAATCTAAAAATGGACAAAATGCAAGTAGAAGGTACTGATAAATATATAGGTGGTATTTATTATTACGTTCCAAATGAAAAAAGCGTCAATAATATTTCGACAACACTACAAGAACATCTGGGTGTTACGAATAAAAATGAACATAAAAAATTATAATAAAAAGGCTGCTAGATCTTTCTAGACAGCCTTTTTATTATAATTTTCAACATATTTCTCGTACATATTGTGACAAAAAGAGACAATTGTTACAACAGTGTAACGTTTTTTATAAAAACATTACACACATAGTGGAAATAATAGTATACTAGTACGTACATAATGTTATTTTCATCATTTTTATACAAAAAATGTAATACATATATTTATACAAAAATTTCTGGGGGGAAATAAATGAAGCTAAGTAAAATACTGATTGGTTCTGCAATTACTGGAGGCATATTACTTTGTGTAGGCGGTGTTGGTGGATATCAATATGTATCCAAACTAAATAATCAATTAAATACTACTGCATTACCAAATACTACATTTGAAGGTATTTCTCTCGATGGAAAAAATAAAAAAGATATTCAAAAAATTATTAATCAAAAGGTAACTGAATTAGATCAAAAATCTCTTACCTACATATTCCAAAATGATAAACAAACTTACACATGGAAAGATTTAGGTATAAATTATAAAGAAAAAGATATTATCGACAAAATCTTTAAAGAACAAGAAGGAAATGCAATAAATCGTTACCAAATGCGGAAGCAGGCCGAAAACGGTGAATTAAAACGTGACTATAAATTAACAGCTCAATTAAATACAACTGCTTATGAAAGCTTTATGAAGGATAAATACAATGACACATTAAAAAATCCTGTTAATGCCGAATTAAGTGTTGAAGGCTCTACAGTAAATATTAGCCAAAGTCAAAATGGAGAAAAAATTGATAAAGGAAAGTTAACTGATTTAACGAAACAGGCCATCACTTCTGGCTCATCGGACGTTACATTACCAGTTACACTATTAAAACCTGAGCGTTCTACAGAAGATATACAGAAAATGGGGATTAAAGAAGTAATTGCTGAATATTCAACTCCTATGGCTGGCCGTAATGGAAATCAATCCTATAACGTAAATAAGTCAGCTAATACTTTAAGTGGAGTGATTGTCGCACCTGATGAAACGTTTAGTTTTAATGGCCGCGTTGGTGTAACGGATGCTGCACATGGTTATAAATCCGCAGCCGTATATTCACAAGGTAAGGTTATACAAAGTGCAGGCGGAGGCGTTTGCCAAGTTAGTAGCACATTATATAGCGCAGCTTTAAGGGCAGATTTAGGAATTGTTTCTCGAAGCAATCATTCTATGCCCGTAAATTATTTACCACTTGGGCAAGATGCAGCAGTGGCAGATTATGGTCCGGATTTAAAATTTAAAAACAATACAGGCAATCATATTTATATTCAAGCATTTTCAAATGGAGGCAGTATTACTACTCGTATTTTCGGAACAAATACTGGTAAAAATGTTGAAGTGTCTTCTCAAGTAATTAGCAGGACTAATGATAAAATAACAGCAGTTACATATAAAAAAGTAACACAAAACGGTGAAGTACTATCTAATGGACAAATTTCAAAAAGCGTATATAAAAGCGCTCCAAAACAATAAGACACTATCAAACGAATAAATTTAAAAAACAAAAAAGGCGTGATCTACTCACGCCTTTTTCTTTTGCAATAATAGTAAAAAAGCTTCAAGATGGTCTTTCGTTTCTTCTAAAGACCACATGCGATTTCCTTGCTTCGCAGCTAATACGCACGCCTCTTCCCAAGCGTTCTTTTTCTTCATATATAATAATTCATCGCGTAATTTCAAAACAATTTCTTCATCTTCTTGCTCTATAAACTCTTCCATCACGCCTACTATTTCATCCTCATGGATACTTAACGTACAATACGATTTGAGAAAATATTGTAATGTCGTATACATATTTACTCCCCCTTCTTATTTATCAGATGGATAAGAAGTAATGATCTTATATCCTAAATCTCCTGACTTATCTCTCGCCAAAACAGTAACAGTTTTTACTAACTTGTCTTTTACATTCATATTTTTCTTTATTACCGTTTTTCCAACTGGGAATGAATGAGTTGTATTTAATACGAGACGAGCCTCTTTAGAATTTTTTAACCAATCTTGAATTTCCTTATCATGCTGCTTCAAACTATCTTTTACAGCTTTCGTCGCTGTTTCCTTATCATAGTATGTACTTGCCGCTGATACTTTATCTGTCTTCAAGCGATTCTTCAAATCCTCTTCTGATTTTCCTACATGTCTTTCAATTGTATGACCATTTTTAGGTGGCCCTTCCATTTCATCTAAAATATTATCACTAATTTTTTCTACTGATGTCGATTGATTCCCTGTTTGTTTCTCTGTTTTTTGTTCTTTTCCTGCACATCCACTTAAGATCAGCATTAATGCCAATAAACTACTCAAGAAAAGACTACTTATTCGTTTCATCATATCACCTCTTCCATGATTATTATCGTAACTTCACTAAAAGTCAATTTCACAACGAAAAAACATATACATTTTTAAAATTCCTCATCAATTTTGCCATATTACCACCCTAATTTCATTAAACTACTATTTTGGACCCTCTCTGAAATATACCCCTATGTTTTTTTAATTATTTCCCGACTTTAATCACCACTTAAAAACACCGAACAAACCTTTTAAATACAGGATTTGTTCGGTGTTTTCCAAACTATAATAATATACCCCTTATTTTATATACCCAATACCCATATAAGGTATACACACGGTATTTTATCAACAGTTTCCTACATTATGTAAATTTGCACTTGCCTACACAATAGAAATATGGTGTAATGCAAAAAAAGATAAAGGATTTTAAACAATGGCTGAAACAATTCAAAACTTCTTAACAGACTATTATTCAATCGCAATTCCACTTAGTATCTTAATTAACGTCATCATCAGTCTTTTAGGTTTTATCCCTAGTATTTTTTTGACCGCTATTAACATACAGCTATTTGGTGTAACGAATGGAACTATTATTTCGATCACTGGTGAGGCATTAGGGGCTATTATCTCGTTTTATATTTATCGTATAGGCCTTCAGAAATTCACTCACAACAAAGTAAATAAGTATCCAAAGGTAGAACGCCTACTTTATGTAGAAGGTAGAGAGGCCCTTCTACTCGTTCTATCGTTTCGATTCATACCCTTCATCCCATCTAGTATCGTTACTTTATTTGCCGCTCTAGGCAAAATGTCATTACTCTCTTTCAGTATTGCCAGCACAATAGGTAAAATACCGGCTTTGTTAATCGAAGTATATTCTGCCTATCATGTCATGAATGGAACGAATGAAGCGAAGTGGATTGTAACAATTGCGGGCGCTATTGGATTGTTTTATTTGTGGAAAAAATGGAGAAAAAAATAAAGAAGGAGCATAGGCTCCTTCTTTATTTTTGAAGTATTTTATTAATAATACTCTCTTAAACCCTTAGTTTACACCAACAGCACTAAATGATTGCTTCACTGCTGCTACTTCCGCAGAAGTCGCACCATATAAATCAGCTGCAGCTTGTACTGCCCCAGCACGAGCTTGGCTAAATGTAGTAGATTGCGTGAAATATTGTGTGTTTGCACGGTAATAAATTGCACCTAACTTATCTTTACCAATACCAGTTACAGTTACACCAGAATGTGTACCGCCATTTGCTAATAAATAAGCTTGTTTGTTAATGATACCACTGTTCGTATGAACTCCACCGTTATCACTTGAACCAGTGTAACGCTTAGAATAATGGTCTGGGTCACCATATTTCGCTGGATCACTCATAGAACGAAGCGCATCTCCTGCTTTACCAGGCGTATAAATATCTTCACCAATCTCCCAATCTGGGTTTCGGTTATCATAGAATTCTACTAAAGTACCAAAAATATCAGAAATTGCTTCATTTAGCGCTCCTGATTCATTTTGATAAATTAAATCTGAGCTGTTTTCCGTAACAGCATGCGTTAATTCGTGACCAATTACATCAATTCCACCAGATAATGAAGTAAACGTTACACCATCACCATCTCCGTATACCATTTGTGAGCCATTCCAGAACGCATTATTATACTTACTTCCGTAATGAACTGTCGATTTTAACGGAGCTCCTGCATCATTAATAGAGTTTCTATTAAATGTAGCTTTATAATAATCATATGTTCTACCCGCATAGTAATGAGCATCTACTGCCGCTGCATCATAAGCTGCATTGAAAACATTATCCGCATCTGCCCATAATGTTCCTGGTAATGTTGAGCGGTTTTTCGCATCATATGTGAAAATCGTTGCTCCGCGCGTATTATCTTGTAAGTAGTAAGACGATCCAGATAACGTTGTATTAAGCGACTTTGTATCTCCTAATACACCTTTACCAGTTCCTACTTTATTCGTTCCTGTTACAGGCTTTACAACCGCCTTTGCTTCTTGTTTAGGAGCTTCTTGCTTAACCGGTGACTTATCTTCATTTGCTACATGATCAAGTTTATTATATTTATTTAATACTTTACCGCTTTCTGCTTCAATGAAATAGTAGTAGTTTCCTGGGCTTGGATCTAAGAAGTTTAGATTCACAACGTATGCATATGTTGTTTCTTCACCATTTTGATATACATATAAGTCCGCTTTTGGTTCTACCTCATATTTCGGTTTTACACCTAAATCTTGCTGCGCGATTTCAATTGCTTTTGCGCCTTCGATCTTATTTTTATTCTTCAACTTTTCCTTTTTGTCTAAATCAGGCGCAACTGTTCCAGACAATACTTTTAAAGAACCATCTTTACTTACGTGAGCTACTTGAGTAGATCCCCATACAGGTACTCCTTCATATACTTGTTGCATACGTACTACTGTTGCATCAGTTACAGCATCTTTTTTCACTTGTTTCACTTTGAAAGAATCTTGCGCACTCTTTTCCCCTAGTTTGTAATCACCTTTTGCCGCGTTTAAGTAATCAAACACAACAGATTCTGCTTTCTTACCAGTCGCTCCAGTTAAATCACCAGAAATAAACTCAGGTGATTGCACCGTTTCATTGTACTTCTTCGTAGAGAGCACATTTTTAGAATCCGCAAATGCAGAGCCTGTCCCTCCAAACGTTGTAACTGCCATTCCTGCCGCTAACACTAACGCTAAACTTTTCTTTTTCATGAATCTTCCCCCTAATAAATTATTTTTTGAAAAAGAGTAGTTTTATCGTAGCACTATGTTTCCACTATTAATATACTAAAAATTCAAATAATTATTTTCTCAAGTTTTGTAGAATTTTGAGGAACAAATATTGAAAAAACCCCTTTCCTATTGGAAAGGGGTTTCTCAATTATGAATTAATTTGTTGGACTGTTTTAGCTTCTTGACCAAGAGTATCTGGTTTCCATGCATATTGAATATCCAATACCACTGCCGCAATCGCCATAACTACAAATGTTCCTGCAATTAACTTTTTCATACTATTCCTCCTCTTTATTCTTCTAATAAATTTATCGCTAACTTATAGTAGCGATTACTTTCTTTAAAATCCGAATATTCTTCTAAATATTCAGCTAGTTCTAAGTATATCTTCTTTAAATCTTTTATATTTTCCTCTGCTTTAAAGAAAGGAACTACTTCTGTTTCTAGAAATTTTTTATAAACATCTCTTGCTTCAAAGTACTTATACTGCAGACTTAACAATAAATATAGCATCCCTTTATATCTATCATCTTTCCTTGCGGCATTGATACCTTTTTCAATCCATTTTGCTGCTTCCTCTATTTCTCCTAATTGAATACACTGTAATGAAAGCTCATACATAGCATCAATATAGTTCATATCCTCTTCTTTTTTATACTTTAGGCATTCTATATAGTACTCTTTTGCCTTGGTATAATTTTTTTGGCAATAATACAGGTAGCCAATATTATTTAAAGCAATAGAGAGAATATTATCTTTATCCGCAAAAGAAGTTGCTTCCCTTATGATATGATTATAAATTTCCATAGCTTCATTGTATTGTTTTTTTCTGGTATAACTAAAAGCAATTAAAAACTTGCAATTAATTATATTTCTAAATTTATATTCACTTTTAAAGCCCTCTAATGCCACATTAGCAAAGTATAATGTCATATGATCTATTTCTATCTGACTATATGTCAATGCTAAATTATAATATATTCCCGTTTCATAATATCCTAATTCTTTTGCCATTGCTTCTGTCTTTAACAAGTACTCTAATGCCTGTGTATATTTGTACTGTACAGAATATAATAATGCCTTATTATACGTATATAACATCTTCTGAAAAGGTGAGTATTTCTTATACACTTTCTTCAAATTATCTAATTCTTCTTCAACAGCAGGTAGATCTCTCTTCATCATTAAATAACGCGTATACAGCAGTTTATAATAATTTATAATTTCAAAATCCAAAACATGCTTCATTTCACCTTGTAATTCTTCATATATGCGCTCTACTTGTGGCTTGTCCAAATGAACTAGTGCATTCAACCATTCATCTAGCTTCCCCTTCACATCTTCTTCTACATCTCTCAAATCCGTCACGGCAATTTCTAACCTTGTGCAGAGCAATTGTAGAATTTCTTCTGATGCCTCGATCTTTCCATTTTCGATTTTACTTAAGTATGAGACAGAACAAATGCCCTGACATAATTCTTCTTGTGTCATTTTTTGCTGTAGCCGTTTATAAAAGACTTGTTTGCCTATTTTTTCTAATGTTTGTTGCATTGTCCTCCTCCATTCTCATTACCCCCATTACTCTAATAATACATAAAATCTTGAGAAATATAAATTGATAAATGTTAATTTTCTAAAAAATATGCAATATTTCATTTTTTTCCCTCTTGACTCTACTTCCATATCCATTCTTTGCTACGAACGATTAAAAATTGGTATACTATAACCAAATTATGGAGGTGTTTTCGCGATGACTTATTATAAAGACGATAGCTATGCCTTACATACAGATTTATATCAAATTAATATGGCTTATACATATTGGAAAGATGGTATTCATAATCGCCGCTCGGTGTTTGATTTATACTTTCGAAAGCTTCCATTCGAGAACGGTTATGCTGTTTTTGCTGGCCTTGAAAAGATTGTAGAGTACATAGAAAACTTCAGCTTTACCGAAAGCGATATCGCTTATTTAGCAGAATTACAATTTGAAGAAGAATTCCTTCAGTATTTACAAAATATGAAATTCACTGGGACCGTTCGAAGTATGCAAGAAGGTGAAGTTGTATTTAATAACGAGCCTTTATTACGTGTTGATGCACCGCTCGGCGAAGCACAAATTATTGAAACTGCCCTGTTAAACATTGTGAATTACCAAACATTAATTGCAACAAAAGCTGCTCGTATGAAGCATGCTGCAAATAACGATGAACTTTTAGAATTCGGCACAAGACGTGCCCACGAGTTTGATGCTGCTCTTTGGGGCACACGCGCTGCCTTTATTGGTGGTTTCTCATCTACGAGTAACGTACGGGCTGGGAAGCGCTTCGGAATACCTGTAGCAGGCACACACGCTCACTCTTTCGTTCAAGCATATCGCGATGAATATGTCGCGTTTAAAAAATACGCTGAAACTCATAAAAAATGTGTCTTTCTCGTTGATACATACGACACTTTAAAATCAGGTGTTCCAAATGCGATTCGCGTCGCGAAAGAGTTTGGGGATCGTATCGATTTTTATGGAATTCGCCTTGATAGTGGTGATATGGCTTATTTATCTAAAAAGGCAAGAAAACTACTAGATGAAGCTGGGTTTACAAATACAAAAATTATTGCTTCTAGCGATTTAGATGAATACACAATTATGCACTTGAAATCTCAAGGCGCAAAAATTGATGTATGGGGCGTTGGAACAAAATTAATTACGTCCTTTGAACAACCAGCGTTAGGGGCTGTCTATAAACTAGTTGCGATTGAAGATACTGATGGAAAGTTAAATGATACAATTAAAATTTCATCTAACCCTGAAAAAATTACCACTCCAGGACTGAAACGAATTTATCGCATTATCAATCGAGTTAACGATCATGCAGAAGGCGATTATATTGCATTAGATTCTGAAGAGCCAGGAAAAGAAGAACGTTTAAAAATGTTTCATCCTGTTCACACGTATATAAGTAAATTTGTAACAAACTTTGAAGCACGCGAACTGCATAAAGACATTTTCATTAACGGCGAAAGAACATATGAATTACCAGATATATTAGATATTCAAAAATATAACGAACAGAGTCTCGCACTATTTTGGGAAGAATATATGCGAACTTTAAATCCCGAAGAGTACCCTGTCGATTTAAGTCAAGAATGTTGGGATCATAAAATGAATTACATTCAAACTGTTCGAGAACAAGTTGAAAAAAATATACAAAAATAAAACAGAGAAGCTTTTCCTTCTCTGTTTTTTCAATACGATATGTATCTTTGTGGAAAATATATTAAAATAGTACGACAAATATTTTTTATTTGTAAATTTTAATATTGCGTTATTTATTTATAAAATAATATTTGTTATTATTTTATTGAGTCAATTTCAACAAAATAACCTAAAAAAGAGGACGCAGGTTGCGTCCTCTTTTTTATAAATCTTTCACTCGTAGTACACGCATTGCATTTAACACTGCAAGTAGTGTCACACCAACATCTGAGAAGACAGCTTCCCACATTGTTGCAATACCAAAAGCACCAAGTAATAAAACTAATCCTTTTACCCCTAATGCAAAGATGATATTCTGCCATACAATGCGTCGTGTGCGTTTTGCAATATTTAAGGCTGTTGCAATTTTTGAAGGCTCATCAGTCATAATAACGATGTCTGCCGCCTCAATCGCTGCATCTGATCCTAAACCACCCATCGCAATACCAACATCTGCTCTTGCTAATACCGGTGTGTCATTAATACCATCACCAACGAAAGCAACTTTTTCTTTTCCGTTCTTCGCCGCATCAATTTTTTCAATCTCTTCGACTTTTTGTTGCGGTAATAGTTCTGCGTGAACTTCATCTAAACCTAATTCTTTACCAACAGCTTCACCAACGGATTTTGCATCACCCGTTAACATGACTGTCTTCTTAATACCTAGTTCTTTTAATTTTTGAATTGCTTGTTTTGAATCTTCTTTTACCTCATCAGAGATAACGATATAACCTGCATATTCCCCATCTACAGCAACGTGAACTAATGTACCTACCGTTTCTGGTTGCTTAAATGTAATGTTTTCTTTTTTCATTAATTTAGCATTACCTGCAAAAATTTCTTTTCCTTGTACTTTTACGACTGTACCGTGACCAGAAATTTCGCTATACTCATCGATTATTTTTTCATCAATTGATTTTCCGTATGCCTTTCGAATAGATTGTGCAATTGGATGATTAGAATACACTTCAGCAAATGTTGCATACTCTAATAATTCTTCATTTGTAATACCTTCGCTTGGTTCCATTTTTGTAACTTTGAAGACACCTTTTGTTAATGTTCCTGTTTTATCAAAAACAATATATTTCACATCATTTAAAGCTTCTAAATAGTTACTTCCTTTTATTAACACACCACTTTTAGATGCACCACCAATTCCTCCAAAGAATCCAAGAGGAATTGATACAACTAACGCACATGGACAAGAGATTACTAAGAACACTAAAGCTCTATAAATCCATTCTGAGAATGTAGCTCCTTCTAAAATAAGTGGTGGAATAAACGCCATGATCGCTGCTGTAATAACTACAACTGGAGTGTAGTAACGCGCGAACTTCGTAATAAAGTTTTCTGTTGGCGCTTTTTTACTGCTTGCATTTTGAACTAAATCTAAAATTTTTGATACAGTTGATTCACCAAATTCTTTTGTCACTTCAATTGTTAATACACCATTTTGGTTCACAAAACCACTTAATACATCATTTCCAACTTCGACTTCACGTGGTACAGATTCACCGGTCAATGCTGAAGTATCTACCATTGATGTTCCTTCAACTACTTTTCCGTCTAATGGTACTTTCTCACCAGGCTTCACGATAATATAATCGCCGATTTGTACATCTTCTGGTGATACTTGTTTCGTTTCATTTCCAACCTTCACATTCGCATAATCAGGACGGATATCCATTAATGAAGTAATTGACTTTCGGGAGCGATTGACCGCAATACTTTGGAATAGTTCCCCTACTTGATAGAATAGCATTACCGCAACAGCTTCTGAATATTGTTGAATCGCAAAAGCTCCTAGTGTTGCAATTGCCATTAAGAAGTTCTCATCGAACACTTGGCCGCGAGTTATGTTTCTTACCGCTCTCCAAACGATATCTCCGCCTATTAATAAATACGCAAGGACGAATAACGGAATTGTTATCATTTGTGGTAAGCCCGCTAATGCAGCAATTGCTGTCAAAATTCCGCCGACCACTAATCGTCCTACCATCTTTTTCACATTTGCTTCACCATGGTCGTGACTATGTCCGTGGTCATGCCCACCTTTTTCTTCACGAACAACTTTCACATCTGGTTCTAACTTTTGAACGATATTTGTTATATTTGCTACAGTCGCTTCTAATTCTCTTTTATTCGCTACTTCAACTCTTAATTTCTTTGATACGAAATCAACAGTTGCTGCTGAAATAGACGGCATTTCCTTCACTTTATTTTCAATCTTCATCGCACAGTTCGCGCAATCTAAACCTTCTAATATAAACACTTCTTTTGCTACTTTTGTGTTGTTTTCTTCTTGCACTTTAATGTGCGGTTCTAATTTTGTAACGAGTTGTTTTGCTTCTGTAACAACTTCGCTTTCTGTATTTTGTGCTGTTTCTAAAACCATTGTTTTTGTCGCGAAATTTACAGAGCAAGAATTTACTCCTTCTATATTCCCAACGCCTTTTTCAATTTTCATTGCACAGTTCGCACAATCTAAACCTTCTAACACCAGTTTCTTTTTCACTAATGCTTCAGCCATCGTTCTCCCTCCTCGCGTTCTTTTTATTCTTCCTCGTTTACGTGTTCAAACGCTTGCTCGAAGATATGAATTACGTGCTGGTCAGCTAACGAATAATAAACGACCTTTCCTTCTTTACGATTCTTTACAAGTTTCGCTTGCTTTAACACACGAAGCTGATGCGAAATAGATGATTGTGTCATTCCTAATAAATAAGCTAAATCACAAACACACATTTCAGCTTCAAATAATGCATGTAATATTCTCGTCCGTGTACGATCGCCTAATACTTTAAATAATTCTGCTACTTTACTTAAACTTTCATCAGTTGGAATTGTTTGTTTTACTTGATCAACAACTTCTTCATGAATTATCGTTTGAGAACATGTCTCTTGTGGTGTTTCTACTTTATTTACAGCCATTATAGCTCACCTCTTCACTTGAACATATGAACAATTATTCATATATCTTATACTCTTATTATATGAGCGTCCATTCATATGTGTCAATGAAATCTCATACATTTTTCCGAACATTTTGTTCACATTTTAATAAGGCGTACACATATTTTCCGCATCCATTACATTCTCATACAAAAAAGGATGTACATTTTGCCCAAAAGAAAAAAGCCTTGCGCGCTCCCTAGACGCACAAGGCTTACTATACTTATATCCCTTTTAATTAGCTTGTTCTAAATTATCCTGCGAACTTCCATCGTCTTTTAAATGACTATGTTTTTTCGAATAAACAAAGTATACAACTACTCCGATTGCTAACCAAACACCGAAGTATATCCATGTTTTTAATGGTAAATTTACCATTAAGAATAGACAACATGCAACTGAAATAATCGGTAAGATCGGTACAAGTGGTACCATAAATCCACGTTGTAATTTCGGATGCGTTTTACGAAGAATGATAACAGTTACACCAACCATGGCGAATGTTAATAACGCTCCAATATTCGCTAAATTCGACAATTCTTTTAAATCGATAAATCCAGCAATTAAAGCACTACCAATTCCTGTTAACCAAACTGAAAATGTTGGCGCTTCAGTCTTCTTGTTAATTTTCGCGAAAGATTTTGGCAATAAACCGTCACGGCTCATTGCGAAGAATACACGAGTTGTTGCATAAATGTAAGCGAAAATTACAGCCATAATACCAATTACAGCTCCAATTGCGATTATACCTGCTACTTTGTCTTGTCCTACAACTTCTAACACATATGCCATAGCTTCTGGTACATCTAATTCTTTATAAGAAACCATACCTGTCATAACGAGACAAACTACAACATAAATGATTGTACAAATAACTAACGAAGCAATAATACCAATCGGTAGATCACGTTGCGGATTTTTTACTTCTTCAGCAGAAGTTGCTAATGCATCAAATCCTAAGAAAGCAAAGAATACTGCTGCTCCCCCTGCGAACACTCCACTTAAACCGTACGGTGCAAATGGTATCCAGTTTTCTGGTTTCACGTAGAATACACCAACTGCAATGAATAAAACAACAATACCAATTTTAATTAATACCATTATGTTATTCACACGCTTACTTTCTTTTGTACCTCGTGATAATAACCAAGTTATCACTAACGTAACGATAACTGCTGGTAAGTTTACCATACCACCTTGCGATGGAATCGTTAACAAGGCTTTAGGAATTTCAAGTCCTAATCCGCTAACCAAATTATGGAAATAACCCGTCCATCCTCCGGCTACTGCGGCAGTCGTTACGACATATACGGATAACAATGTCCATCCCATTAAATGAGCAACAAACTCACCAATTGTTGCATATGAATATGTGTACACACTACCTGAAACAGGAAGTGTAGATGCAACTTCTGCGTAACATAAAGCTGCAAATCCACAAACAATTGCTGCAATCATGAATGAGAAAATAACTGCTGGACCAGCATCTCTTGCTGCTACTAATCCAGTTAATACTAGAACTCCTGTACCAATTATCGCACCAATCCCTAGCATTGTTAGGTCAAATGCCCCTAGCGTTTTCGTTAAAGTTTTACTTTTACTTTCCCCTAACAATTGCGTAACGGATTTCTTTTTAAATAGGTTGGCCACGATGTATGCCCCCTTTTGCCAAGAAGAGCTAAGAGATCTTCACTCTTAGCTCTTATCATGTTGGTTTATATATTGTTCGATTTTATTTTGTATAATGCTGCTATTAGCAAGATACTGTTTCTGCTTCTAATAATTCTTTAGCACCTTTGTACTCTACACCGTGAGCTTCTGCAACTGCTTCGAATGTTACATAGCCGTCTAATGTGTTAATACCTTTTAGTAATGCAGCGTTTCCTAGGCAAGCTTCTTTGTAGCCTTTGTTAGCAATTTGTACTGCATATGGTACTGTTACGTTTGTTAATGCAAGAGTTGATGTACGTGGAACCGCACCTGGCATGTTTGCAACTGCATAATGAACAACGCCGTGTTTTTCGTAAGTTGGGTTATCATGAGTTGTAATACGGTCAGTTGTTTCGAAAATACCACCTTGGTCAATCGCGATATCTACAACAACAGAACCTGGTTCCATTGATTGAATCATTTCTTCTGTTACAAGTTTTGGCGCTTTTGCACCTGGGATTAATACTGCACCGATTACAAGATCAGACTCTTTTACAGCTTCTGCAATATTGTAAGGATTAGACATTAAAGTTTTTACTTGGTTTCCGAAAATGTCATCTAATTGACGAAGACGTTCTGCACTTAAGTCGATGATTGTTACATCCGCACCTAGTCCAACTGCAATTTTAGCAGCATTTGTACCAGCTTGTCCACCACCGATGATTGTTACTTTACCACGTTTAACCCCTGGAACACCTGCAAGTAAAATACCTTTACCGCCTTTGTTTTTCTCAAGGAATTGTGCACCAATTTGTGCAGCCATACGACCAGCTACTTCACTCATAGGTGCAAGTAATGGTAGAGAACGGTTTTCTAATTGTACTGTTTCATATGCAATAGAAACAACTTTCTTTTCGATTAATGCTTTTGTTAATTCTGGTTCTGGAGCTAAGTGTAAGTATGTGAATAAGATTAAACCTTCGCTGAAGTGTTTGTATTCGCTTTCAACTGGTTCCTTAACTTTCATAACCATTTCCATATTCCAAGCTTCTTCAGCTGTATCAACAATTTTTGCTCCCGCTTCAACATACTGAGCATCTGTGAAACCAGATCCTAAACCTGCACCCTTTTGAATGAATACTTCGTGATTGTTACGAATTAAATGTACAACACCTGCTGGTGTCATTGCCACACGGTTTTCGTTGTTTTTAATTTCTGCTGGTACCCCAATACGCATAATGAAATGCCCCCTTATAATTAACAGAAAAAAGAGATTCTTTTTTCTTTTTGTAATAATTAATAACTTATGTCCTTATTCTAGCATAACTTAAAAGTTATGAAAACGCTAACATACCATTTTTTTAAAGTTTATATATTTAGAATAGTGTAAATATATGGAACATTGATTCTATTAGCATCTTCGTGCCATTTCATTATCTATCACTCTATTTTTATTATACGCCCTAAAAATAAGAAGCAATCATTTATTATTCGACAATAATGTAACAATGTAAGAAACCTAAGTATCGACGTATACATATACACTTATTACTGTACACAATACTTTAGAGATATATTCTTTTCCTAAAAAAACAGCTACAGGCATTTAGCCAGCAGCTGGGTAACTTATAAATAACTTGGAAAATAAATCATCTGTTGTTTCAGTAATTTTATCAAACAAATCACTTTCTTCCGCTTCTTGCTCTTTTAACATCTTAATTGTTTCACGTGCATCTTCAGGATAATCGGTAATGATACCATCTACGTTTAATTTGTAATATCCCTTTAAACTTTCCATATCATTTACCGTCCATACGTAAATCGGCTTGTTTAACTTTCTTGCTTCTTTTACTAATTTCTTATTTAACATGTATTCTTCTGCTACATAAAAATCAGCTTTCACATTCTTTAAGTTAGCTCTACTTGCATACAGTATATATCCTACTTTTATATTGGGATTTGCACGTTTAAACTCTTTAATAAGCGGATAGTGTAACGTTTGAATGACACATTGCTTCTCAAATTCATTATCTTTAATCACTTTTAATACTTTGTTTACGAAATCTTTTTCGCCACCATGAAGCTTCACTTCAATATTAAGTTTGATTTTGTCCTTTGACAGCTTAATAATCTCATCAAGTGTACTTATTTGTCCTGAAAACCCATCTTGACTAAGAGTAAGCTGTCTTAACTCGTCCATCGTTAAATCTGACACATGAACATTAGCATTAGCAAGACGTTTTAGCTTCAAATCATGTATAACTGCTAGTTCACCGTCTTTCGTTTGCAGTACATCAATTTCAGCATAGTCTGCTTTCGCATCAATAGCCCCCTGCACAGCTTCTTTCGTATTCTCTACACCTTTTGAAATATAACCACGATGAGCCATAATAATTGGTTCTTTATATGTGTTTGTAATAAAGGTCACAATGAAGGCAACAACCATTCCCGCAGTAATAATTCCTACAATATATACGCCAATAAATTTCCAACGATGTTTTTGGAAGAAACATTTATCTGCTTTCGTTTTCGAATAATCTAATCCTTCTTCTAATAAAACATCTTCAACTGGAACCTTTTGTAAGTACAATCGCGTAATCGCCATAATATAAAATGGTGTCACGATAAAGCTAAATAAATACAATGTACTCGTTAAAAACACAGACATTGTTGATTCCGCTAATAATGCAAATGTCCCTGCTGGGTTTGTAAATTCATATACTCCCCACAGACAAAGTAAATAAATTCCTATAAATAAAAGAAAGACAATTCCTACAGATATGAAAAAACCTACTAAAAAGAATAATACTTTAAAAAAGCTTTCTTTTACTAAGTTTGCACTTTTTCGTGCTGCGGTGCGGAACGGCTTTTCCTCTAAAACAATAATAGGTAAAACAAAGATCCAACGAAGATTTAAATAGGCAACTACAGCAAAGAAAGTATAATATCCAACTTGACCCATTGTTGTCTTAAATAGTTCACCTGTAATAAAATTAGGAATTTGAATCTCAGGAATCAATGCAGATTTATACCCCGTACTTAATAGTGGTAATAACACAACTGCGTACAAAACAAATCCTGGTAAGCAATATGTAAAAAGGGAAGGTAAATACGTTACTGTTTTATACAAAATCGGACGTAATCTCACCTTTTGCCTTTTATGAGCAAAGTACGAAATAATAATAAGCACCGCAAATTCCGTAAAGATAAGAAACAGTGCTAACAATGATAAAATTACGATTGCCATTATGCCGTATGGCGTCTTTAAAAACGCTAATAATTCATCATTCGTCGCATTTGCATAACCACCAAAATACAATAACTTATTAAAAATGATCCCAAATAGCGGGACAAATACAATCGCTGCTAATAATTTATAAGCAAGTTGAAAGGTTAATACATTCCAAAAAGCAAATCTAACTGTTTGAAAGGAATGTCCAATTACTCCTGGTATAGATAGTCTTTTACGGTGTTGCATATATTCCTCCACATTCTAAAGCGATATTTGAGATGGATTCCACATTTCCATTTCTAATCCATCTTTTTAATAATAATATATTCCGCTTAACATGAACACTCTTATACATACAATGAAAAAAGTGATGGTTACTCCCCATCACTTTTTTCATCTACTCTATTTTTTCTCTAACCCTTGTCCAAATGCTTTCAAGAAGCTAAAACCGAATGTAATGGCTCTATTGATATCTGGATCTTTTAACACTTTAAAGAAATCCATCACTTTTGTTTTTTTGCCACTATTTAATTCATCTGTTGCAAATTGTAATCCAGTGACTAAACTCGATGTGATTTGCTTCGTTACTTCTGGGTCAACTGAGGATAGTGCTTCCCCCGCTCCCATCATATTGTTAAGTGCATTTTTAACTGGTTCACGATTTAATTGCTCCACAGCGATCTTTGAAACATCTTCCTTCGCAGCAAGTAAACTAATCGCCGCATCTAATATACCAGCCTTTTGCAACTGTGCTAAAAGCTGCATTGTTTCTTCTACTGCTTCACGATTATTAGATAGCTCATTTAGAAGTTCATCTGCTAATTGCTGCTTCTGTTCTTCCTCTGTTACAACTTTCTTTTTAATTAACGTAATTTCTTTCGCCACTATCTCCGCCCCCTAGTCCACAAGTGATACGTATTGTTTTCTTTGCCACTTTTGCTCGATTTCAACACCATTTTGCGGATTACGCTTTTTATCTCGCGGGTTCGAAGATGGTAACGGGCGGTCTCCTTTTTCACGTAACACACGCATTTTCACCATCGTTTGTTTATACGCCGGTGTACACGTATAAATGTCTGTTGCCGTCCCAGTTAAAATATTAATCGCTTCTTCATTTACTGTTGCATGCATCGGTAAATATAGCTCTTTCCCCGTTACACGATCTGTAATAAGCGCTTGTACTTTAATTTTCCCAAATGGTGATGCTAATTCCACAAGACCACCATCTTTCACATTGCGCTCTATAGCAAGTTCCGGTGAAATTTCAACGAATACTTCAGATACTTTAGATAAAATACCAGCCGACTTATTCGTCATATTCCCTTCATGGAAATGCTCGAGCATGCGTCCATTATTTAAAAGTAAATCATACTCATCTGGTGCTACAACCGGTGGTACCCATTCATCTAATGATAAACGAGCAAGTTTATCTGGGAAGTTAAATCCATCTACATATAATAGCGGTGTATCGCTACCATCATGACTACCCCAACATAAACTATTCCATCCTTCTAGACGGTCATACGTCGCTTGAGAGTATAACGGTGCAAGTGATGCGATTTCGTCCATAATTTCACTTGGACTTTCGTAATTCCAATCCCCGCCCAGTGCACGAGCAACTTTTTGCAAAATCCACCAATCTGGTTTGGAATCACCAAGCGGTTTCAATACTTCATATAATCTTTGAATACGGCGCTCTGTATTCGTAAACGTTCCTTCTTTTTCTAAGCTTGGTGCTGCCGGTAAAATAACATCAGCAAAACGAGCTGTTTTTGATAAGAACATATCTTGAACGACAAGAAAATCTAAATTCGCTAAAATATGTTGCACATGGTTCGCATTTGAATCGACTAAAGCCATTTCCTCACCCATGACATACATACCGCGTAGTTTTCCTTCTTCCGCTGCAAGTAACATTGCAATATTATTTAATCCTGGCGCTTTCGGAATAGTTGTACCATATGCTTTTTCAAACTTAGCACGAAGCGTATCATCTGATACTGCTTGATAACCTGGAAGCCAGTTTGGTAATGTTGCCATATCACAAGCACCTTGTACGTTATTATGTCCTCTTAATGGATATGCACCTGCACCAGGACGACGGTAGTTACCCGTAACAAGTAGTAAATTTGAAATTGCTGCTGATGTCGTACTTCCTCCTGTATTTTGAGTTACACCCATTCCCCAAAGTATACAAGTACCATCTGCTTCATATACCATACGAGCCATTTCTTTCAGATTTTCTTTCGAAATCCCCGTAATTTTCTCTGTATAGTCCAGCGTATATTTCTCTAGCATTTTGCTATATTCATCAAAATTCTTTACGTTTTCAGCTAAAAACTTTTTATCGTGCCAATCTTGATCAATAATATATTTCGTAATACCAGCAAGCCATACGTAATCCGTTCCTTGGCTCGGATGAATAAATAAATCCGCACGCTCTGCCATTTCATGTTTACGGAGGTCTGCTACAATTAGTTTTTGCTCGTGTAATTTATGAGCACGTTTTACACGCGTCGCAAGTACAGGATGTCCTTCTGTTGGATTCGCACCAACGATAATGACAAGTCCTGCTTCAGCTATATCTTTCACTGTTCCAGCATCCCCGCCCATACCGACAGTTTTAAATAAACCATCTGTCGCTGGCGACTGACAGTAACGAGAACAGTTGTCTACATTATTCGTTCCATATATTTGTCGAGCTAGTTTTTGCATAAGGTAATTTTCTTCATTCGTTACTTTCGATGAAGAAATGAATCCAAATGCATCGCTGCCATATTCAGATTTAATATGCTGCATGTTAGAAGCAACAACTTCTAATGCTTCTTCCCATGAAGCTTCAACAAACATATCTCCTTGGCGAATTAATGGCTTCGTAATTCGATCTTCACTATTTACAAAGTCCCATCCAAATTTACCTTTTACACATGTGGAAATACCATTAACAGGTGCATCTGAAACAGGTTGTACTTTCAAAATTTGACGATCTTTCGTCCATACTTCGAATGAACAACCGACACCACAAAATGTACAAACTGTTTTTGTTTTATTAACTTTCGTCTTACGCATCGCAGCCTCTACTTCTGAAACTGCCAAAATACTACTATATCCAGGCTCTACATCCTTTACAAAATCAATCATCGGATCTAACACATCTGGCTTTAATCCTGTCATGAATCCAGCTTCACCTAACATTGATTTTTCCATTAACGCATTACATGGACATACTGTTACACATTGCCCACAACTCACACAAGATGAGTCATTTATGCTTACACCATGATCCCATATAACACGTGGACGATCTAAGTTCCAGTCTATCGATATAGTTTCATTAACCTGTAAGTTTTGACATACTTCTACACACTGTCCACAAGCAATGCATTGATTTGGATCATACCGATAAAACGGATGTGACATATCCACTTCACAAGCACTTACTTTCGGCTCATACGGATATTTCTGTTCTTCGATTCCCATCATATGTACCGTGTTATGGACTTTACAGTTACCATTATTGTTATCACAAACGGTACAATACAATAAATGATTCTCTAATATTCGATCCATTGCCTCAGTCTGTGCCTCTTTTGCACGCTGGGACTGTCTTTCGATATGCATACCGTTCGCTAATTTCGTTGAACAAGCACGTAATAACTTCCCATTTACTTCTACAATACACGTATCACAAGTTTGAATTGGATCTACTTCTGGTACATGACAAATTTGAGGATGTTCCAAATTACTCTCGTTAAATAATTGTAGTATCGTCTTTTCACCCGATGTGGAAAATTCTTTACCATCCACGGTTACACGGACTGTCTGTTCTGCCATAGTTTCCCCTCTCCTTACAACCAACTGTACAACACAATTATGAATCCGTTTTCAAAATCGCATTACTGTACATATTTTTGAAACGCTCTGCCCGAATACTTTTCTTATGAAGTCGATTCTAGATGTTATAAGGTATAACTACGAAAGCTTGAAAATATCACTATTCTACGGTTCTATTATATCGTACATATACAATAATAACCAAAATAATCTGTGATTTCCTTGCTAATAGGTGTTTTTATTTCCCCATTGTTTTATGATAAATATGGGAGAGAAATACATATAAAAGGGGAATTTAATATGGGGCCTACGCAAGAGACTTATACAATTGTACGCTATCAATCTGGTACATTTTCAAAACAACTGGATGAGATTGTTACAGAATCTCCTATTACTATTAAATTAAATGGTGAAGAATATGTAACAGTTGTATGCACACCAAATTATATTGAAGATATGGTAATTGGTTTTTTAATTTCTGAAGGAATTATTGCTTCCTATAAAGATGTTGAAGAACTATGGGTGCAAAAAGATAACGGAATTGTCCATGTAACATCATCAAAAGTAAATCCACTCTATCAAACTTTATATAATAAACGATACATCACTTCTTGCTGCGGAAAAGGTAGACAAGGTTTCATTTTCGTTAACGATGCAGCAAAAGCAAAAGATTTACATGATATACATGTAAAAATTACTCCTGAAGAATGCTTTTACTTAATGAATACTTTACAACAATCTTCCACTACCTTTCGCCAAACCGGCGGGGTTCACAATACCGCGCTATGTGATCGAAATAATATCCTCCTATCAAGAATGGATATCGGAAGACATAATGCATTAGATAAAATATATGGCCATTGTTTGCGCAACGATATATCTGTTAAAGGAAAAATCATTGCATTTAGTGGGCGTATTTCATCCGAAATTTTACTCAAAGTTTCAAAAATCGGATGTGAAATGGTTCTATCTAAATCCGCTCCAACAAAATTAGCATTACAACTCGCTCATGATTTAGGCATTACAGTCGTAGGATTTATTAGAAACGAATCTTGCAATATTTACACACATCCACATCGAATTGATGGTTATCAATCGAATAACTAAAATAACTCCTCGGTTGAGGAGTTATTTTAGTTATAAAAATGTAATATATTAAAGACTTGAATAGTTAATAAAGTTAATATATAATTTCATTACATATTAAAAACAAAACATTGTAGCATATATCTTTTCATTCTTTTACAAATTAAAAGAGACTGCTAACAAAACGCATACACAATCTTATAGAAGTAATGGATTTATTTTATTTGAAATCGACCAAGGAGGTTATAACTATGGAAATTCGCTTATTAACGACAGAGGACGCAGAAATATATTTAAAAGTTTGTATGGAAGGTTTAACGAAGAACCCGGAAGCTTTTAGCTCTTCTTATGAAGATGTTCTTAAACATGAGGATCCTGTAGCTGCTATGGCAAAACGATTAAGCAATCCGGATAAGTATACTCTAGGGGTCTTCAAAGATAACGATTTAATCGGCATTTCTACTTTAGAAACAAAGCCTTTCATTAAACAAGAACATAAAGCAAAAATCGGTTCCGTTTTTGTTTCCCCAAAAGCGCGTGGCCTTGGAGCAGGACGAGCTCTAATTAAAGCAATTATTGAAAATGCCGATAAACTACATGTAGAACAACTTATGCTCGATGTTGTAGCTGGTAACACTGGGGCCAAAAAATTATATGAATCATTAGGTTTCCAAACTTACGGCGTACAAGAACGTTCTTTAAAACATAACGGTCAATATTGGGACGAGGAACATATGGTTCTGTTCTTAAATGATTAATACTTCAATATAGTTTTTTAAAAGCATCTTCTTATTAAGGAAGGTGCTTTTTTCATTACAACAATGTAATCTTCATGTCACCTTTATCGATCGTACCAAACCTTTCCATTCATTATACTAAAAGTATAAAGTGAAACTTTACTCAGTGGGGAACTACATCCCACGCTAATCGCATGTACTTGATATGTAGAGGAGAATGTGACATGAAACAAAACAAACGAGCTATGCTTTTAATATTTACTACAGCAATTGTAACTTCTGGATTAGCAATTTTACCTTGGTTTATTATATAAAAATACTCCCCCTAACAACGAAAAAAGCTTATTGCTTCTTAAGAAGCAATAAGCTTTTTCTATATTATAAAATCCCCAAAATTTTATTTACACAACTTATAATAATAACCATAGATACGGCAATGCACATGACAACCGTATTACGATCTTGCTTTTCTTTTTTTGAAATTTCTTCTTTTGGATTCATGTGTATGATCTCCTTTTAAAAAAAGTGTGAGATAGGAAATTTTTCTTATCCGATGCGAGGTGAATACGAAAACCCTCTCTATCTCACATACACAATAGAATGGAATTGTCATTTTATAAATAAAATGACATGACGTTATGTCGCAACATAGGGTATTTTGTGTCGCTACGTTTTCTATTATAAAAAATAGTTGTGCAAAACTAGTGCATTTTTTATGTCAATTACTCTGAGCGTAAAAAAACTCTTCCACTCAATCACATAAAAAGAGTTTTTTATTATTTTCATGTAAACTATACAAGTAGAATGAACAGTTTGGGGTGCACAAGATTATGGTGAAAATTTTATTAGTAGACGATGAAGAACGCATGTTACGATTATTAGATCTGTTCTTAAGTCCTCGTGGCTATTTTTGTATGAAAGCTACCTCTGGCCTTGAAGCACTAAAGTTAATAGAACAAAAAGACTTCGATATTATTTTGTTAGATGTTATGATGCCGAATATGGATGGATGGGATACTTGCTATCAAATCCGTCAAATTTCCAACGTTCCAATCATTATGCTAACAGCTCGTAATCAAAATTACGATATGGTGAAAGGCCTCACTATGGGCGCGGATGACTATATTACAAAACCATTTGATGAGCATGTATTAGTCGCAAGAATCGAAGCTATATTACGTCGTACAAAGAAAGATGGATTTGTTAGCTTCAATGGTATCGAGTGGGATAAAACGAAACATACTGTCACAGTTTATAATGACAAAATCTCCCTGACACCTATCGAGTTTTCGTTACTTGGACTATTTTTACAAAATACAAACCGTGCTTATAGCCGAGATGATTTAATCGAAAAAATTTGGGGTTATGAAACAGACATTGAATATAGAACAATCGATTCACATATTCGTAATATCCGCGATAAATTACGTAAAAAAGGATTTCCTGTTGAAGATTACTTAGAAACTGTCTATAAAGTCGGGTATAAATGGAAAAGTGAATAATTACTTCGGTCAGTGGACAATAGTATACCACTGACCCTTTATATGAAATAAGGTATGGTGAGGAAATGAGTAAACTTTCACTTAAAATTGGGACATACTTTTTAATATTAGCTTTATGTATTGAAACAATTGCTTTTGTATCTTTTTACAAAAGCATTTCAACAATGCGCATTGAGGAAGAAACACTTGCTCTTTTAGAAAAAGGTAATCGCTATAGTAACAAAATTAAAAACCGCACAAAGTGGAGTGCCATTGCTAAAGAAAAGAAATACCTCGAACGCGCCGAATACAATAAAAATCCTAACCGTCCTGTGTATCCAGAGTTCGATATCGCGGATGAAGCTGAACACTTAGTAGAATCAGAATTAATTGCTAACTCTGATATAGCCATCATAATAACAGACAATAATGGCAAAGTCATTTCCACTTCAGAACCCGTAACAAAGGCAATGCAGAAACAACTTACTTGTAAAACAGAACCTATTCCAAAAGGCGGATTAATCGTCGAAAAGAACTGGAAAAAATCAAAATTCATCACAACGGTAAGCCCGCTGGAACTTCAAGGGTTTCAAGGTAAGTTGTATATGTTATTAAAGACATCTTTCTTAGAAAATATGTTACTTAAACTCATGAATCAATTTCTTATCATTAGTGTTTTGACAATTATTTTAACGACTATTTCTGTCTTTGTTTTTTCTCGTGTTATTACAGAACCGCTTATAAAAATGAAGAAGGCAACAGAAAAAATGTCAAAGTTAAATAAGCCAATTCAATTAGGTATTAAACGGAATGATGAACTTGGAAGTTTAGCAAAAACGATTGAAGATTTATCTAGTGAACTGGCTTATATGAAAAAAGAACGCAATGAATTTCTCGCTAGTGTTGCCCATGAACTATTAACTCCATTAACCTATATGAAAGGTTATGCGAAGGTAGCAAAGAGAGACTCTTTAACGAAAGAAGAGCGTGAAGAATACTTACAAATCATTGAGGATGAAACAGATAGTGTAACAGATCTCGTCCAAGATTTATTTATGCTGGTGCAATTAGAACAACACCAGTTTGTTATAAAAAAACAAAAAGTAATTCTTAGGCCATTTTTAGAACGAATGGTTGAAAAAACAAAAACAACATTAACAAATAAACAAATGCAACTCCATGTATATTGCAAAGATAATTTAGAAGTTTGCATAGACGAAAGACGTATGGAACAAGTTATGTTAAATTTATTACACAATGCTTATCAACATTCGCCAGAAAACACTACTATTACGATACGCGTACTCACAGAAACAGATTCTTTTACAATAAGTGTAGCCGATGAAGGAGAAGGTATTCCTGAAGAAGATATCCCGCATATTTTTGATCGTTTTTATCGTGTTGATAAATCGAGAACGAGAGCTACTGGAGGAAAAGGTATCGGGCTAGCTGTTGCAAAAGAAATTGTAGAATTGCATAACGGCTCCATTCTAGTAACAAGCCAATTAGGAGTAGGAACAAACTTTAGAATCGAGCTACCTTTTGAATAAGATGCGTGTGAAAACACCAGTAGTAGTAAACACTACTGGTGTTATTTTGTTCGTAAAATCAGCTTATATAAGCTAAGCTTTTGAAATTATTCTTATTTCAATATAAAATAAAGGTACATTTGCAAAGATTTGGAGGGTGATACAATTGGATATCCATGTATTAACAAAAGACGAAGCGGAAATTTACTTAGAACTTCGTGTAGAAGGGTTAAAGCAAAACCCTGAAGCTTTCAGCTCTTCTTATGAAGATATTATTAATAAAGAGTGTGCGATTGAATATAAAGCACAAAAATTAGCACAAGATGAAAACTATACGCTAGGTGCATTTAAAGATGGACAATTAATCGGGGTTGCAACACTGGAAACGAAACCATACGTAAAACAAGAACATAAAGCTAAAATCGGTTCTGTATATGTTTCTCCAAAAGCACGCGGACTTGGAGCAGGAAAAGCACTTATTAAAGAATGTCTTGAACTTGCTAAATCTTTAGAGGTGGAACAAGTTATGCTTGATGTTGTTGTTGGCAACGATGGTGCGAAGAAACTTTATGAATCATTAGGTTTTAAAACATTCGGTGTACAAGAACGTTCACTGAAATATAACGGACAGTATTGGGACGAAGAGCATATGGTCTTATTCTTAGATGAAAATAAATAATAAAAAACATCCTCATGCCTGGAGGATGTTTTTTACTTTCTTGTATACCATGCCTTATGTAATAATTGAATCGCTTTCGCAATTTCGTCTTCTGATAAAATTGCAAACCCAAGTAAAACTACATTTTCAGGCGCAGTACCGTCTTTATAGTACGTAGAAACAGGATATATTTTAATACTATATTTTGCAGCTTCTTTAATGAGTTCTTCTTCTCGCATTCCATTATGCACTTGTAATAAAATGTGTAATCCAGAATCTTCTCCGATCACTTCAACACGATTAGAGAAATACTTCTCTATTTCAAAAACAAGTCGATCCCTCTTTTTTCGGTAAACAACACGCATTTTATGAATATGTTTTTCCCAATACCCTTCATTTAAAAACTTTCTTATCACTTCTTGGTCCATTCTTGAAACACTTTGTGTATAAAACAAATATTCCTTTTGATATTTTTTAATTAAATTCTTCGGTAATACGATATAGCTCATCCGTAATGAGGGTAACAAAGCTTTTGATAGTGTCCCCATATAAATAACTTTCCCGTCTGTATCTAATCCTTGTAGTGCCGGAATTGGCTTTCCTGAATAGCGAAATTCACTATCGTAATCATCTTCAATAATATACCTGTCTTCTTCTTTCTTTGCCCATTGTAAAAGCTGCGTCCTTCTCGTAATAGGCATAATCATTCCATATGGGAACTGATGAGAAGGAGTTACAAATACAACATTTGCATCGCTATTTTCTAACTCTGCCATACAAATTCCGTCTCTATCTAAAGACAACATTTGAACCTTCTTTTCTCCCTGTTCAAAAACAACCATTTTCCTGTGATAACCTGGGTTTTCAACTGCATAATTGCTTCCCTTTAACAATTGAAACAGTAGCTTTACTAATATTTGTGTACCCGCCCCTAATACGATCTGGCTAGCTGAACAACGCACACCTCTAGATTCATACAAATAGTTCGCAATTTCCTCCCTTAAGCTCAATTCCCCTTGAGGGTGTCCAAGAAAAAGTAACTCATTATTATGTGGCTGCCATACATCATTTATAAGCTTGCGGTACGTAGTGAACGGAAAAGTATCCGTATCAACCCCTGTTTGGGTGAAATCAAATTTATAGTTCTCCTCCTGAAACGATACTTCTTCTACTTTCGCTTCGCTTCTTTCTACATAAATCATTTGTTCAATTTTACATACGAAATAACCTTTTCTCGATGCCGATTCAATATAACCTTCTGCAAGTAATTGCTCGTAAGCCGCTTCTACTGTATTCTTACTCACTTGTAAATAGCTCGCCAGCTTTCTTTTAGCAGGTAATTTTGTAAAAGCCGGAATCGTTCCATCTTTAATCTCTTTTTTTATATACTCATACAATTGCACATACAATGCTATTTTACTTTTCGTATTTAAATTAGGCGTTAATTCTAACATAATATCTGACCCCTTAATAAAACTAAAATCTGATACTTTTTACAGTACCAGAAGTTATATATAATTCCTTGTATCATGTCACACATAAAAAATCAAATACTCGAGAGGGGATGCATGATTATGAACAACAATAGACGGATTGGACTCATTATGATTATTACAGGAGCTACCTTATGGGGATTATCTGGCCCGATGATTCAGTGGCTATTTCAACATACTAACGTATCATCAATTGATTTTTTAACAATTCGCTTGTTGCTTGCGGGAATATTTATTTTATCTTTCTTGCTTATAAAGAAACAAAACATATTTCAAATTTGGAAACATCCTAGACATTCTATACAACTTATTATTTTCTCTATTCTCGGCATGCTCGGTGCGCAATACGCCTTTATTGAAACAGTTCATATTAGTAACGCGGTTACAGCGACATTATTTCAATTTCTTGGCCCTGTTCTTATTACCATTTATGTCGCATTTGGACAAAGAAAATTCCCTGCTTCTATGCAACTACTTGCAATTATAACTGCCCTAACAGGAACGTACTTTATTATTACAAACGGTTCAATTGAAAATATTGTTTTATCGAAAGAAGCCATTATTTTCGGCCTATTAACAGCAATTGGCTTTGCATTTTATACCCTTCATCCAGCTTCTCTTATTAAAGAATGCGGAACAACTGTAGTAATTGGCTGGGGGATGTTAATCGGTGGCATTGCCCTGCTTATTTGTAATCGCTCGTTTGAATGGAATCAGCTTTCACAAACTTTTACACAAAAAACTTTTTCTATGCTTATTCTTATCATCATAAGTGGCACTCTTTCTTTCCTCCTTTATATCGGTAGTCTGAAATATTTAGCAGCAACAGAAACGAGCATTTTATCTAGCATTGAACCACTTGTAGCTGCCATCGTTTCAATCGCTTGGCTGAATGAATCCTTTGGAGCCTATCAATTATTAGGCGGCGTATGTATCGTTCTTTCTGTTATTTTCTTAACGATGCCGCAAAAAGAGAATGAACCTACCTTTTCAACTGAACAAATATAAAAAATGTCAAAAGAGGTCGTACAAAACTTACGACCTCTTTTGACGTTTTAAAGGAATTGTCCCGCTTTCTAGCAAATACAATTACACTAACAATAAAAATTAGGAGTGTGACACCATGAAAAAAATTGGAACTATGCTACTTTTCTCTTTTCTCATCGCTGGATGCACACAAGCGCAACCTGATTCAGAAGCACCTAAAAAAGAAGCCATCGCCACGTCATCCACTCAAGTTAATGCACCTTCCTTCTTTCATCTTAGCGTTTTAAAAGATGTAAATTGGGAAGAAACACCCTCCTTCATACAAGAAAAAATACCTTTAAAAGGCATCGAAGAAAAAATTGCAATGGCTGATAGCCCTATTATCGTAAATGAAAAAAATGAAATAATGTGGTACTTTTTAGATCCTGAAATGCCCACTGGAAAACTATCTATTATTGCACTAAAACAAGGATCAGTAACTCCAACACCAGTACTCTTTCAACAAGAAACTTCCAAACCAACTTGGACTACTTCAAATACAATTGATTCCACTACAAACGAACTTCCTCTCACTATGTCACTACCTTCACCTGGATTATGGGTATTAAATATATATGTGAATGAAAAATATTATGATCAGTTTGTAATTACTGCTGAGTAAAGTGACAAAACTAAAACACTTTCTTACAACAATGTAATTTCTACGTCATGTACTTCGATAGTTGAAGTATCTCTCTTCTCTTATACTTAAAATAAGAAATGACACGAGGAGAGATGAGAGATGAAAAAAATGATAGAAGTGATTGTAGCAGTAACTGAGGTTTTAGTAAATGGTAAACAAGTTGCAATGGAATTAAATAAATAGTGAAGAAACACAAATAAATAATTTTACACTTCTTCATTATTTTGATTTCTTATCTCAAAAAAGCAGTGCCTTTTTAGGCACTGCTTTTAGCTATTAATAACTTGGTATTTTCATAATTTGCGCCACACCTGAATCAATGGCTGCTTTCGCTACAGCTTCCGCAACACTTGGAACAACTCTTTTATCTAACGGATTCGGGATTACATAATTCGCATTACGTTCTTCGTCCGTAATGATGTTAGCGATCCCATATGCTGCCGCTAATTTCATCTCTTCTGTAATATCAGTCGCGCGCACATCTAACGCACCACGGAATATCCCTGGGAACGCCAATACATTATTTACTTGATTCGCATAATCTGAGCGCCCGGTTCCTACTACAGCTGCCCCAGCCTTTAATGCATCCTCTGGGAAGATTTCTGGAATTGGATTCGCCATAGCAAACACAATTGCTTTCTCATTCATCGTTTGTACAAGTTCTTTCGTTAATACGTTAGGAGCAGATACGCCAATAAAAATATCAGCTTGATGAATCGCTTCTTTTAACGTTCCACGCACATATTCTCGATTTGTCTTTTTGGAAACTTCAATTTGTGCTTCGTTCATCCATGATTCACCTTCACAAACAATACCTTCTAAGCTAACTAACGTAATGCGCTTTGCACCAGCTTTTAATAATAATTTTCCAATTGCAATTCCTGCCGAACCCGCACCGTTAATAACAATTTTCACATTATCCATTTGTTTGCTAACAACTTTTAATGCATTAATAACAGCTGCTAAGACGACAATAGCTGTTCCATGTTGATCATCATGGAATACAGGAATATTCGTTTCTGCTTTTAATCGCTTTTCAATTTCAAAACAGCGTGGTGCCGCAATATCTTCTAAGTTAATTCCTGCAAACGTAGGCTCTAAATTTTTCACAAGGGTAACGATTTCATCCACATCAGTCGTACCTAAACATAATGGGAAAGCATCTACATTCGCAAATTTCTTAAATAAAATACTCTTTCCTTCCATAACAGGCATAGCTGCTTTCGGTCCAATATTCCCTAAACCAAGTACCGCTGTTCCATCTGAGACAACTGCTACCATATTACCGCGTGCCGTATAGTCATACACTGCTTCTTCATCCGCCGCAATTGCTTTGCAAGACTCCGCTACACCTGGTGTATATGTCAGGCTTAAATCATCCGCTGAATTTACTTCTACTTTACTTGTAATTTCAATTTTCCCTACTAATTCTTTATGCAGTAACAATGATCTTTCATTAATTTGATTTTCTAACATACTTATAATCTCCCCTTAATTTGACAAGCTAGCTATATGAATATAGCTAGCTTGTTTGATCATGAAAACATTTTTAATAAAATTGTCGCTGTTACAACCATTGCTGCCCCGCCTAAACGTGTTGAAATTTGCGCAAACGGCATTAATTCCATACGATTTGAAGCTGATAAAATAGCAACATCTCCAGTTCCACCTAAACCACTATGACATCCCGTTACAATTGCTGATTCAACTGGATACATTTTCATCACTTTCCCTACAAGAAAACCTGATGCTACCATTGTAAGAACAACTGATGCGCACACAACAACATACCCTACTGAAAGAACTGCTGCTACGTCTTTTAGCGGAATATATAGCAATCCTAGTCCAACCATTAACGGCCAAGTTAAATTCTTTGAAATAAATTTATATAAATGGAATGCTCCTTGCTCCATTTTTGCTGGCATTAATTTAAAGTATTTCACAAGTGCTGCTGAGAAAATCATAATGATTGCCCCAGGAATACCGATGAACTTAGAAGCAAATCCTCCGAAGATGAAGAACGTACACGCAATTAATAAACCTGCTCCCATTAATGAGAAGTCAATTGGCTTCTCTTTATTTTGTTCTTTTAATAACTCTGCTTGATTGTCTGTTTTCACTAATACACCGTTACCACTAAGCTCCGGTTTCTTCTCACCTAAACGCTTCATATATCCTGCACTCACGATTGCGAACATATTTCCAATAATAGCCGCTGGAATAAGTTGTGATACAAACGTTGCTGATGATTCATTTAAAATATCACTATAAGCTAGCGACAATGGTAAAATCCCTTCCCCAATACCACCACTCACAATTGGTACGATGATAAAGAAAAATGTTTGCTTCATTTCAAACCCAAATAGTGAACCGACCAATAATCCTACTGCTACAGAAGCTAACGTCCCTACTACTAAAGGTATAAACATACGAACGAAACCTTGTACTAACACTTTACGATTCATTCCTAAAATACTTCCGACTACTAAACAAGAAATATATAAATATAAAAAGTTCGATTTTTTCATTAACATAGTCGCAGCTTCCATTGAAGCTGGATTCATCCAGTTAAAAAATACAAGTAATGATGGAATAAATAATGAAAGTATTGCCGGACCGCCGATATTTTTTAAAATTGGAATTCTCATTCCAATGTCGCCTAAGAAAATACCCATGATCATAATAACTGCAAATCCACCAATCATATCTGCTGGCAATTTATTATATACAGATGCCCCATAAATAATAGCAGCCAATACTACATATAACGGTAAAGGTATAACACCGATTTTTACATTCATAATTTTAGAAGCGAAAGATTCTCTTTGTACTTCATTTCCTTCAGAAAATGATACCGCTTCCACATTCTTTTGAATTCCCATATGGCACCTCCTTGTTTTCTTAATAACAATATTAAAACGCTTTCAATAGTAAAAATAGTTTTTGTAAGTTTTGTAATTGATTTTGTAATTAAAAAAAGTATAAGCGACTTATAATAAGTCGCTTATACGTAAAACTCTATTTTATTTTGGTCAATACATCTTAATTTACTCACTGGTCTTCCTACATGTTGATACACCATTTCGTTTTCTAATACTCCAATTTCAGTTAAAAACATTACATACTTTCGAATAGAAACTCTTGAAATTCCAACTAATTGCGCCATTTCCTCTGTTGTAAATGCTCGTCCATCCAGCGACTCGATCTTCTGCCAAATTAATTGCATCGTTTGCTTCGTTAATCCTTTCGGAAGCTCTTTAGTGACAGTAGGCTCTCTTTTTTCTTTTTGCAAAATTAACGAATCTAATTCCGATTGACTAATTTTTTGTTGTTCTTTCATGAAAGTAAGTTTTTCTCGATATATAGTTAACGCCTTTTTAAATCGTTCAAATGTAAATGGTTTAATTAAATAATCTACTACGCCATATTGTAATGCTTTTTTAATACTCCCCATATCATGTACAGCTGAAATCATCATAATATCGATTTCTTTTTCTTGGTTTCGAATATACATTAAAAGCTCAAATCCAGTTTCTTCAGGCATAAAAATATCAAGTAATACTAAATCTACTCGTGATTCCTCTAATACTTCTATAGCTTCTTTAACGGAGTTAACTGCTTGAACAAGTTCAAACCCTCCTACTTGCTCTAAATAATGCGTATTTAACATTGCTACCATCGGGTCATCTTCTACAATTAAAACTTTAATCATATTTGCCTCTCATCCCTACCTTTAGGTATTTCAATTGTTATCGTTGTTCCCTTTCCTACTAATGAATGCATATGAATTTCCCCATTTATTCGCTGTATACTTTCTTTTACAAGATACAAACCATAACCACGGTTATCTCCCTTTGTGGAATAACCTTTCGTAAATAATGCCCCTATTTCTTCTTCTGGTATACCTTTCCCCGTATCTTGTACTGTAATGATTAATGTATCCCCATATTGTATCTCAAGTTCAACTTGCTTCTTTTCACAATTCGTCACTGCCTCTAATGCATTATCAATTAAATTTCCGACAATCGTAATTAGTTCATGAATAATACTTTCATCATCTATTTCCGGCATGTAAGAATCTTCACTTATGATTAATTTTATATTTTTCTCTCTAGCATAGCTAAGTTTCCCAAGTAAAAAACCAGCAAATACTGGACTTTTTATTCTCTCCATAACCCCACCAATTTCATATTGATGCTCTGATACCATACCGCTTATATACTTCTGTAATTCTTCATACTGCTTCATGTGTGTAAGTCCTAATACGACATGCATTTTATTCATAAATTCATGCGATTGTGCCCGTAATGCTTCCGCATATAGTCTAATACCAGTTAATTCTTCTGCTAATTTTCTAACCTCTGTTTTATCACGAAATGTTGCAATTGCACCAACTATTTCTCCTTTTACATATAAAGGAACACGATTCGTCACAATCGTAATTCCATAAATATTTTGTTCTTCGTTTAATTGTACCTCTCCCGTTTGTAATACTTCTTTTATACGTGAATTAGGCATATACAACTCAACATCTTTACCGATAAAATCTTCTTCAAGTCCACTTTTCTTAAACAATCGTTTTGCCTCATTATTTATTAAAGTTACATTGGCTTCTTTATCTACAGCAATAATACCTTCCTTTACAGATTGTAGCATCGTATTTCTTTCTTCAAGAATTTTCGCTATCCTGTGAGGTTCAAGACCAAATAAACTTTTCTTTATATGTCTAGCTAGTAATATTGCTCCTATAATTCCGACTAGTACTCCAACTCCGACACCAATGTAAATGATATATCTACTTTCCTTAACTCTCTCTTTTACATTATCTGCTGAAATACCAACGGCCACCGCTCCAAGTTGTTCACCTGTTTCAGAAAATACAGGTACAAACACTCGCATTGAAATACCTAAAGTTCCTTCTGCCAGCGATACATGTTCCTTTCCTTTCAATGCAGGCCCTTCATCTCCCCCAATAAAATGATGGCCTATTTTTTGAGGATTTGGATGTGATTGTCTTATTCCATTCATGTCCATAACTACAATAAATTGAACACCTGTGTTTTTTAATATTCTATTTGTATACGTTTGGATTGCAGAAGTATCTGCCTTCCCAATCAAACCATCGATTACAATTGAATCATTCGCCACAATGTGTGCAATTGTTTTTGCTTTCTCTGCTTGGCTATCCTCCGTCGTCCGTTCTACATTATGACTAATTAATATATCTGTCACAAGTAAAGAAAAAATTACAACTGTACAAACTAACAATGTAATCGTTTTCCATAAATTCCATAGTCTTTTTCTTTTTTTCATCCCGTTAATGACTCCCCTAATTGCTGAATAGAAAAATAAGTAAGGTGAAAATAATATCACCTTACTTATCTGCTGTTATTATACTTTAAATTTACTAGTCATGGCTTGTAGTTCTTCGGCCATCCCAGCTAAGTTTTGCGAAGCTGAACTAATTTCTTCCATTGAATTCACTTGTTCTTCTGTTGAAGCAGCAACACTTTGCATACTAGCTGTATTTTCTTCTGCAGCCGCTGCAATTTCATCAATAGCATTTGTCACTTCATTTGCATCTCCAGCAATTCTCTTCGTTGTTTCTACCATTTGATTAACTTGAGAAACAATATGTGTAGTAGAAATTAAAATTTCCGTAAAACTTGCTTTCGTTTTTGTTACAACATCAAGGCCTTGTTGAACTTCTCCATTCACATTATCCATCGCCTTAACAGTATGTTCAATATCCGCCTTAATTTCTGCAATTAAATTTGCAATCTCTCCAGATGATTCTCCTGATTGCTCCGCTAATTTTCTAACCTCATCAGCTACAATAGCAAACCCTCGGCCCTGTTCACCTGCTCTTGCCGCTTCAATAGCCGCATTTAAAGCTAATAAGTTCGTTTGAGTAGCTATGTTTTGAATCGCTTCAGAAATAGCTCCTACCTGCTTTGATTTCTCATCAAGAAGTTTAATAATGGCATCTGACTCGGATACCGATCTAGAAATAGACTGCATTTGTTTTGCTGTTTGTTCAACCAATTCTTCTCCTTCTTCAGCTCTTTCTCTCGCATGTAATGAGGAGATAGAAATTGATTCCGCGCTTCCAGTTACATCTTGAATTGCTGTATTTACCTGTTGTAATGTAGCCGCACCTTCTTCAACACCTTGACTTTGTGACTCAGCCCCACCTGATACTTGTTCCATTGCAATTGTAATTTGATCTGTCGCATCATTTGCTTGCTGTACGCTCGCTGTTAACTCTTCAGCCGATGCAGCGACATGTTCTGCTGAAAAACTAATTTGAGTAATCACATCTTGTAAAGAGGCAGACATTTCATTAAATGAATTCCCTAATTTCCCTATATCATCCTTGGAATGGATTGTAATTTTCTCTGTCAAATCTCCCTTACTAATTTTATGTGCCGAGTCAGCTATTTTTCTTAATGGTCTTGTAATAGACTTTGTAATGAAATAAATTAATACACTACCAAATACAATAGCTATAGCAATGACAATCAAAGTCTTATAAAACACTGGATTCGCAGCTTGGGTAATTTCTTCGTCGAACATAACCCCGACTACTTTCCATCCTGTTTTCTCATTTGTTGCAAAGATTAAATTCTTTTTATCACCTTGTTCTGTATAAGACACATTTCCTTGTTTTTCTTCATAAATTGGTTTAATCCACGGATCAGTAACTTTTGTACCTGGTTTTCTAGAGGGATGGCTAACAATTTGCTTATTTTGATCTAGAATAACTGCATAACCTTTTTCACCAATGTTAATCATTTTGGAAATTTTTAAGATGTTATCTAAATTTAAGTTAATTCCTATAACACCTTTACCATCTTTTACTTCTTTAGCAATTGTCACTACCATATTTTTAGTAGATGCTGATTGATATGGTGCAGTAACAATTACTTTCCCTTTATTTTCATGTGCTTCTTTATACCAAGATCTATCTGTTGGATTATACCCATCAGCCATTTGGATAAATGGTTCTCTTATAAACTTCCCTGCCTGTGTTCCAATATAAATACCTTCTACTTCTGGATGAAGTTTTATATATTGCGCTAACTTCGTTCTTACTATTTCTTCTTGTCCGTTTGGATATGTATCCTCTGTTAAAATGTCTGCAAAGTACGCCGCATCAACAAATTTCTCTTCTATATTTTGAGAAATAACAGTATTTAAAACTGAAATATTTTCCTTTGCTTTACCTGTAATTTGTTGTTCAAAATTTGTTTTGGCAGTTTGATATGAAACACCACCGATAATAAGTCCTGGTATAGTTAAAATAAGAAAAAATGAAATGATTAATTTTTTCTTAATACTCATACATTTAACCCAGTTAAATATTTTTTGCATAATAATCCTCCTTTATGTAATGTGGATACTTGTGTAATTTTATACAAGTAACATATATAAAACAATATATAATGATAACATGTAATTTTTTTGTCAATTATGCATTTTTACATATTCACTACTTCTAAATATTTAATCATAAAAAATAAGAGAACTTCAGCTTATATAATAAGCTGAAGTTCTCTTATTTCTTAACAAAAAACACCCACAAAAACTCCTCTTACAGTTCCTTACATCTATTTCCTTACTAATTCATTTAGAGCTTTTCACATAACTAATCGCCTGACTCCCCATTTGCATCCATGCCTTTTCAAATGTTCCTCTCGGCACTTTTACATCTAGGCTATCCTCGAGAGGATCCCGAATATATACAAATTCTTTATCGTATCCAATCAGTACTACACAATGTTCATTATACGTAATAGAAACATCTCCGCTATTTGTTTCCCATGTAGTAAATTCATCTTCATCTAATGGCGCAAATGTTGCATTCGTAATCATAACTACCGGTTGTCCTGATTTTACACTCTTATAAAGTTCTTCTATACTCTTCCCTGTTAAGTCCACAGCTTTATTAGGTAAATACTTTTTCGCTAATTGAAAAAGTGGTCCGTGATATACACCATATCCAGATTCAGAAAAGGTATAAATATTCCCTACAAATCCTTCATTCGGATTCCCACGTACACCATCGTTCATAAAATCAACTTTCTTTATTTCATTTGCTAATTTCATCTTATCCACTGTAATGCCTGCATATTGTAACATCATCGCTAAGCTAGTCACTTCACAGCCTCTATCTAGCTCTGGTAATTGCTGAATTAAAGGTACATTCGATAAGATGACCTTTTCATCATTATTACTAAAATCTGCTTCTTTTCCGCTTTGTATATTGAAGAATGTTAACTTCTCCACATACTTTGTAATGCCATTTGTATATACATTCCATACTGCTATAGCTAGTAAAGCCATACATATATACCACTTCCATCTCCTTATCACTCTCACGCCCTTTTTAGTTCGTTAAATAAGAATAAAACGCGTCAGCATCCGTGCGAATCACCGGTACAAAATTTAGTTCTTTTCCTTTTTCAGGCTGATTTTTTTTAATTTTTTCTGCTAATTCTTGAACGTTCATATTCGTTTTATCCATATTAAGCTCATCTGCCATTTGTAACACTTTTTGTTCATTAATTTCGCTTAATACTTGATATATATCTTTACCATACAAATCAATATGATATTTTTTTGCTTCTTCCTGCACTTTTTGTTCGTACACTTCTTGCACTAACGTTTCTATCTCTTTTCCTTTTTGGGAAATACCTAACTTCCCTGCTTCCTCTCTTACTTTCGTTCCATAGATTTCTTCCTCAATGTCTTCTATTTCTTTTCCATTTGTCGAAATGCCTAATTTATCCGCTTCATCATTAATTTTAATCGTATTAATTTGATTAATTAAATTTACAATCGTTGTATTCTCTATAGATATGCCTAGCTTTAACGCTTCTTGCTTCACTTTTGTTTCATAGATTTCTTCTGAAAGGGTTCCAACGTCTTTTCCTTCAATCGAAATTCCTAACTGTTCAGCTTCTCTTCCTACTTCCGTCTCATGAATTTCTTTTTCTAGCGTAATTTGTTCTTTCCCTTCCGTTTCAATACCTAGATTCTCCGCCTTTTCTTCTGTATGCACCGCATGTATCTTTCCATTATTTAATTGCTCTTTACTGCGCTGCGTGTAATTTGTCTTTCCTTTTGATGTTTCAGAAGGAGAGGCCCCCCCTAATATGCTTAAGCTCATTACTCCAATAGTGAATACCGTCATCATTTTCTTTTTCAAAATTAATTCCTCCCTCTTACACTTTCTTTTCCATCATTCCCTATACATAATCGAAATAACATTATGATCGATATAATCTGCTCAAATACCTTTTTATAATCACTTCTTCATAGGGCGAACTTTCTGTATATCATACATGTTATAAATAGTTTCTTAACTTTCCCTTAAAAAAAGACGACCTTGCAAAAACAAGATCGTCTTCTCACTTATATTCTTTGGTTTTTAGGGAAATTCACTTCAAAACAAGTACCCTCTCCCCATTTGCTCTCTACTAATATTTTCCCATAATGCTTTTCTACAATCCAATTTGCGATTGAAAGGCCTAATCCCGCTCCTTCTGACGCACTTCTCGCTTTATCACCTTGATAAAAACGATCAAATAATTTTGGGATGTCCTCATCTTTAACCCCTATCCCGTCATCTTTCACCCGTATACGAATTGAATTGCTCGTTTGCGTACAATCGATTTGAATATGCCCGCCCCCATTTGTATACTTCATCGCATTATCTAACAATATGACCATCATTTGATGAATTCTCTCTCTATCACCCATAAATGATATGTCATGTTCTACTTTCAATATCATCTCTTTTTCTTGATATGAAGCAATTTCCTTATATGGATCTACTATTTCTTCTAACAATTTATCCATTTCAAATGTTTTCTTATCCATCTCAATTTGATTAGAATCCGAACGTGCTAACAATAATAAATTAGTTACAAGCTTAGATAATCGTCGACACTCCTTTGAAATCGTAGAAATATCCATCGCTTTTTCTTCTATTGTCGCAGATGGTGACTGGAATAACACATCCGTTTTTGATTGAATAACCGCAAGTGGTGTCCTTAATTCATGCGATGCATCCGAAACGAACTGCTGCTGTTTTTCCCACGAATTTTGAATGGGTATGAGTGCCCTGCCGGCTAAGAAAAAGCCGATGCCTATTGCACATAAACTTCCTACACTACAACCAATAACAAGAATTAAAAATAAAGTATTTAACATTTCTTTTTCAGCTGTTATATCGCGTACAATTTGAACTATTTTTGTATCTTGTTGAAATGAAAACGTTCTAAAATATTGCCCTTGCACTTCTATATCTTGCAAAGTTCCTAATTTCTTTGGAGAAAACTTTTCCAAATTATCTTCAAAGATAAAACGGCGTTTGCCGTTTTCAATACCTATCTCCACTGTGTTTCCAAGCCAAGTTAACTCCATTATCCTTGGATCCCCAATCGGAGGATATCCCCTGATTTTTTTAGGTAGTTTTTTATCATCTGAATTCTTTCTATGCTGAACGGATTTTCCTATCGATTTATCTACTTCATTATAAATACGATTATATGTGTATGAATAAATGATACTGCCTAATACACCTATCAAGATAATAAATACTAATGAATTCAATATAGTCAATCGAATACGTGTTTTCTGAAACATGCTTCCCTTTTTCATTGTTCTTTTAATATATATCCAATACCTCGAACAGTTTGAATATCTTTCTGATAACCGAATGGCTCTAATTTTTTACGTAAATGATGTACATATACTTCTACAATTGCTACTGTCGTATCTGAATCAAATCCCCAAACACGATCAAAAATTTGTTCACGCATTAAAATCTTTCCGCTATTTTGAACAAGGTACTCTAGAAGCTCATATTGTTTTAATGTTAACTTCATACTTTGTCCATCTACTTGAACGTCTTTATCTTTTCCGAACAGTTCAATCCCTTTATAACGAATAGTCTGCTTTGTTGTTAAACTACCACTTCTTCGTAACAACGCACGAATTCTTGCTTTTAATTCTGGAGCCTGAAACGGCTTAACAATATAGTCATCTCCACCAAAATCTAAGCCTTTCACTCGATCTTCTAGAGAGTCTCTCGCTGTCAAAAATAGGACTGGTGTTTCAATTTTTTCATCACGTATTTTTTGAATCACTTCAAAACCGTCCATTTCTGGCATCATCACATCAAGCAAAATGGCATCATATATATTTTGTAACGCTAGAAATAATCCATCTTCTCCATTCAATGCTGTATCTACTTCAAATTCATCGCGTAATATTTGGACAATAGACTCTAATAAAGAAGCATTATCTTCTACTACGAGTAAGCGCATATTCTCACCTTCCACCATATCGTTCAATCCTATTTATAATTATATTTTAACGTTTTTCTCAATATAAAATTTGAAAGATTTATTATAAAAATTCTTTCTTAAATTTTTCTTAATAAAAAATTGAAAGAAATAAGACTCCCTTATCTCTTTCAACTTTTTACTACGTACACCTTTTTACTCGGCAATTCTAAACAATTTAACTGGCCACCATATACAGCACCGCCATCAATCCCTATAATACGATTACTCCCAAAATACACGCCACAATTCTCACTACCATGAAACGTTTTTGTTTCCGTATGACCAAATACAACAACCTTTTCACCACTATACCCACTATGAAACTCATTACGTATCCACATTAACGTATATGGTTCACATTCCGAAACTCGCTTCAATGGCTCAACACCGGCATGTACAAATATATACTCTTCTGTTTCAATGTAATGATCTAATTCTTGAATAAATTTTACATGTTCCTCTAAAATATGCGATTGTAAAATTGGTTTTTGGAAGGCTTCTTCATTAACCACAATATCTTCTTCTACAAAGCCATAGCTGTATAAAGTCTTATCTCCACCATTCCTTTTTACCCAATGGTTCCATGAACGTTCTTCATCAGTCGTTAACGCTTTAATCATCATATCTTCATGATTACCCTTTAGAACGAGGGCTCCCTCTTCTTTTAACGCTTTTACCTTTTCAATTACAGCACGCGCATTTGGACCACGATCTACATAATCTCCCAGTAAAATTAATTGATCCTGTCTTACATCATATTGAGCTTCTTCCAATAACCGTTCGAACTTTTCTATTTCTCCATGAATATCACTAATAACAAGAATTCTTTTCATATTATTCCCTTCTTTCTAAGCCACTCTCTTTCTAATTATAGTTCAAAACAACAGAAATTTCTGAATCCACATTCAAAATCACATTTATTACAAATAAAACGATTGTCCTTACAACAATGTAAGTCTCTTGTCATCCAATTCGATAGTTGCAAGTGCTATATTTCCTTATACTAAAAGTAAGAAATGAAACAAAAAACAAGGAGAGATGAGACATGAAAAAAGTGATGGAAGTTGTAGTAGCGGTGGCAGAGGTTTTCGTAAATGGCAAACAAGTTGCAATGGAGTTAAACAAATAATGAAAAGGACAAGATTCATTCTAGACCCTTTACTCATATAAAAGAGATAAGACTTCTTCATTTTTTTGATTCCTTATCTCCTTGAAAAAGCCGTATCCTTTTTCGGGATACGGCTTTTTCTTATTTTTGACTCGTACGAGCTGAAATACTAATTGCTCTATCAGTTGCTTTGGCAGCTTCATCTAATGCTTCTTTACTATTCTTCCCGTCATACATTGCTTCTAATGCTTTTACAACTGCATCTCGTGATTCTGGGAATACACTAATTAAAGCCCCTTGAGTTGCTGGAGATTGCTTCGTCGCTTGTAATTGTTCCACTGTTACTTTTAGCTGTGGATATTTTTCATATTGCTCTTTTACCAATGGTTCATTGTATGCATCTGGATTAATAGAGAAATAGCCTGTTGCAGTATGCCATTTTGCTTGTACGTCTGGCTTCGTTAAATATTTCATAAAGTCCCAAGCACCTTGTTGCGTTTCTTCTGAAACCATATTCGTCATCCATAATGATGCTCCGCCAATAACAACACCATTTTGTTTCGAATCCTCTGGATATGGAATATATGACACGCCTACATTAAACTTAGATGCATCAATTAAGTCGCGAACACCAGCTGAAGAATCTAAATACATAGCAACTTGTCCAGATTGGAACGCGGCACGAATATCATCCCAACTTGCTCCATACTTTCCAAGTGCGCCAGCTTTATTTAAATCATCTAACATTCCAAATACTTTCTGTCCTTCTTTACCGTTAAATACCGCCTTCTTTGCAGCATCTTTGCGGCCGTTTTCGTTATCTACATATAAAGCACCTTGTGTCGCTAACAATTCTTCAAAGAACCAACCATAATTCAGCATGGAGAATCCATATTGTTTTACATTTCCGCCTTCTTTAATCGTTAACTTTTTCGCTGCTTCTTGTAATTCTGCATATGTTTGTGGGGCTTTCTCTGGATCTAATCCCGCCTTTGCAAAAGCATCTTTATTATAAATTAATACTGGTGTAGATGAATTAAATGGCATAGAATACATTTTTCCATCAACTGAATAATAATTTGTAATTGCTTTTTCCAACTTTGAGGTATCGTACTTATCTTTTTTTATCCAACTATCAATTGGCGTAATCTTTTTGCTATCAATCATATATTTTGTTGTAATTTCACTCGACTGAACAAGAGCTGGCGCTTCTTTCGTAGCAGACATCGTTCTAAATTTCGTTAAAGACTCTTCATATGTCCCTTGGAACTCTGCCTTTATCTCGTATTTATTCTGTGACTTATTATAGTCTGCAACAAGCCCATCTAGTACGCCTTGTGTTTTTCCACCCATCGCATGCCAAAAACGAATTACTGTCTTATCACCATTTTTTTCAACTGGTGCTACTTTTGCCTGCGCTTCAGATTTCCCCTCCGTTTTACTACTTGAACAAGCGGCACTAGATAATGCCATTGTTGCTGCCATTAATAGAGCAGCACCTTTTTTAACTAAACCCATTTTAATCTCACCTTCCCTTAGTTATTTAATTGCACCTTTTGTTAATCCTTGTTGTAATTGCTTTTGCCCTACAAATAGTAAAATCAGTGTTGGAATGACAATAACCGTAACACCGGCCATTACGCTTCCCCAATCAGTTGCAACTTCTTGAGACTGAAGCTGCTTTACACCAATTTGAACTGTTCTTACTTTTTCATCAGTGGTCACTAAGAGTGGCCATAAGTACATATTCCATGTTGTTAAAAAACTATATACTCCAAGCGTAATAAAACTCGTTTTACAATACGGAATTACGACGCTGAATAAAAACCTTACATTTCCAATCCCTTCAATAAAAGCTGCTTCCTTCAGTTCATTCGGAAGTGTCATAAAATGTTGACGTAGTAAGAAAATACCGAAAGCTGTTGCAAAAAACGGCACTGTCATCCCAGCAAAGCTATTGATCCAACCGAAGTTTTGAATCGTTAAAAAGTTCGGTACCATCGTTGCTTCCCACGGAATAAGCATCGTTGAAATAAACAGGAAGAAAATTACGTTTCTCCCTTTAAACTGAAGAAAAACAAAAGCATAAGCTGCTAAACTGGATACGATAAGTTGTCCAATCATAACAATCGTCGATACAATTAAACTGTTGTACAAGTATGTAAAAAGCGGTACTTTTTGAAAAATATTAATAAAATTATCGAAAGTAAATTGGGTCGGAAATAGCCTTCTCATTTGAATATCATCTGGTGTCATAAAGCTTATTAAAAACGCATAGAGTACAGGAAAAAACACCATTACTGCACTAATAATGAGCAGCATGTATAATAGGAAATTTTGTTTCCACTGTTTAACGATCATTTATAATGCACCTTTCTCTCAGCAAACTTGAATTGAATCAATGTAGCAATAAAAATGAAAACGAATAATATCATCGCTTGTGCACTTGCTGTTCCAAATTGATGATTCACAAACGCCTCTTTATAAATCGAGTACACAATTAAATTCGTTGCATCATTTGGTCCACCGTGCGTTAAAATATCAATTTGTCCAAAGCTTTGGAACGCACTAATTAACGTTACTGTCACGATAAAAAATAAAGTTGGTGATAGCATCGGTAATGTAACACGGCGAAGCTTATATAAATAGCTAGCACCATCTATAGATGCACTCTCATATAAAGACGTATCAATATTTTGTAAACCACCTAATATAACTAAAAATGCAAATCCTGTATTCACCCAAACCGTTGTAACCGATACAGAGAACAATGCCCAATCTGGGCTCGTTAGCCATGCGATTGCAGGTAGATTCATAGAGGCTAATATATTATTAAATAACCCGACACTTGGATGAAATAAAAATAGCCAAATTACCGCACTAGCAGCTACTGATATTCCCATAGTGGAAGAAAATAACACACGGAATAACCCAATACCTCTTACTTTTCCATTTGCAATCAATGCAAGAAATAAAGCGAATATAATACTCGTAGGCACTGTATATACAACAAATAATAAAGTTGACTTTATGCTTTTGTAGAAAGCAGGATCAGAAAATAAGTATTGATAATTTTCTAAGCCAACAAAAAGATTAGCTTCTCCGTGTATATCTGTTAAATAAAAGCTATAGTAAATCGTCCTAAATAATGGATAAAAAAGAAAAATCGAAAACAGTAAAATAGATGGCGCCAAAAACAATAATCCTATTCTTAAATCTTTCGTTCTACTCCATAAATTCTTCTTTTTTGACACTTTTACTTGGGCTGGTAACTTGCCTACTTCAATCATTATTTCGCCACCACTTTCAACTCTTCTTCAGCTACCACTTTTAACCGTTCATTCGTATTTTGATGAAAGAAGCATAACTTATCTTGTGAGAATAATAATTTTACTTTGTCACCTTTGTCCAGGAGTAGCTGTCCAATGACTTTTGCACTCCAAGTTGTCCCATTTATCGCGAAGTTTAATATAGATTCGTTCCCTAATACTTCTACAGATTGTAACGTAACTTCTTGCCCTTCCTCAGACAGTTCAATATGTTCAGGACGCATACCTATTCGAATTGTTCCTTCTGGTAACTGCTTTAATCGTCCATTAGATAATGGAATTTGCAATTGCCCTATATGTAATAAGCCTTTTTCTTTGTCCATTTCTCCATCATTTATATTCATCGAAGGAGACCCTATAAAGCTTGCAACAAATTCATTCGCTGGTTCATTATATATATCAAGCGGTGTTCCAACTTGCTGTATGCTTCCTTTATTTAAGACCATGATACGATCTCCCATAGTCATCGCTTCTATTTGATCGTGAGTAACATAAATCATTGTAATTCCTAGACGTTGTTGAATTTCTCTAATTTCAATCCTCATTTGCGCACGTAATTTCGCATCTAAATTTGAAAGTGGTTCATCCATTAAACAGATCGGCGCTTGACTTACGATCGCCCTGGCAAGCGCAACACGTTGCCTTTGTCCGCCTGATAATTGACCTGGCTTCATTTTCACATACTCTTTCAGTCCTACCATTTCAATAGCTTCCATTAATCGCTTTTGTCGCTCTTCTTTTTGTACTTTTCTTACCTTAAGCCCAAATAAAATGTTTTCTTCTACAGATAAGTGTGGATATAATGCATAATTTTGAAATACCATTGATAGATTACGGTCTTTCGGCTCTAAATCATTTGCAACATGTTCATTAATAATTAAATCCCCCGAAGAAATCTCTTCTAAGCCAGCAATCATTCGTAATAGTGTACTTTTCCCACATCCTGAAGGTCCAACTAAAACAAAAAACTCGCCCTTTTTAATGTGAACCGATACACCTTTAACCGCTGTCTCTTCCGCATTTTTATACACCTTTGACACATTTTTCAATTCAATCACAAGATTGCACTCCTTTTTTCTTCTTGTATCCATACTTCATAATGACTCGTTGAAATTGCACTTGCTCCTGCCCGAATAGCAATTTCCGCATCTTCTCGTGTTTGAATTAGTCCGCCTGCAATAATAGGAAATTCTATTTCCTCTGCTAACCGCTTAATAATGGAAGGCATAATACCAGGCATAATCTCTACCGCATTCGGTTTAGTCGTTTTACAATTCTCAATTGATTTTGTAAGAGATAAAGTATCAACAATAAAAATGCGTTGAATCGTTTTTAATCCAATTTTATTAGCATTCCGAATTGTCGAACCTTTTGTTGAAATAATACCCTGCGCCCCGATAACATCTTGAATATACAAAAGAGCTTCCTCTGTATTTGTATTTAAACCTTGTATAAAATCACAATGAAGAAATACATCATGTCCATGCTTCTGTAATTCATATACACGCTCTGGTAACTCCAGCATTGAACCAGTCATAAGAAAAACTGTTTTCGGTAATTTTTTGTATGTTTTGTACCCTTCCCAATATTTTATCATCGCAATATAAGGTTCTTTAAACATTCGTTCCACCTAGCTTTTCAATTTTTATCCAAACTAAAAACACCTACTTACATAGAACACCTTTCTCCTTATTTGAACTCTAGGAAATAGAGCACACCTAAGAAAGTGGCACGTTATATGTAAGCGGGTGTTCTCAAATGTTCTCTACCCTAGTTATTCTGTTACCTTTACTATATTACGCATTTATTAAGTCAGTTTTGATAGATTGTTAATTAGGTGTTAATCGAATATTAATATTCACCATATTCCCTTTTACATTAATCATTACATATGAATGATACAAACCAACTCCCCACCACCTTTAATATTCTATAATTAATGTTTTTTAATTTTCTTATCACTGTTTGAAGTAAAGTTACTCCCAGAAGTATGTTTCTTCTTGTATTGATATTGTCCATATGGCAACAACACCAATACTACTTCCTTGAAACTCCTTATCTATACCTCTCTTCAAACAATTTTTTCAAAATAAAAATCCCATTCAAATACACATTACTGAATCCATCATACTAAATGACTTCTTCATTCTGTCTATCTAAATGAGATTATTTCGTACTTTTTATTTCTTTATCTTGTTATTCCACCGGTTGTGGCTGTACGACTTCATTCGCTCCAGCTAACCTCAACATATTTGCAATATCTTTAAAACCTCTTTTTTCAGCATATTGCAGTGGCGTAATATTTTCCTTATTGGCCATATTTACATCTGCCCCGTGGTCAATAAGCATTTGAATTACTTTCTTATGATTTTCACTACCATTTCCTAATACGATTGCTTCTACTACAGCTGTTCCACCACGATCATTTCTATAATTCACATCAATATCTGTATGCTCTAATAACTCTTTTACGACCTCTACATGGCCACGTTCAGATGCAGAAATGAGTGCTGTTCCACCTGATTTAGTAGTTTCTTTCGTATTAACCCCTGCATTAATTAGTAGCTTTACAATGTCTGTATACCCTTCTCTACTTGCATAAAGAAATGGATTACTTTGTTTCTCATCTTTCCTTTCAATATTAGCACCTGCACCAATTAACGCTTTAACTGTCTCTACATGATTTTGATACGTTGCTGCAAGGATAGGAGTTTCTCCGTTGTCACCTTCTACGTTTATATTGGCTCCATCTTGAATCAGCTTCATAGCTGTTTCCGTGTCTCCAAGAGTCGCAGAAAGTAGCAACTGTTTGTCCATTAAATTTATACTTTTTTCTTCTTTAGGTTCTTCCTGTTCTTTATGCTTTTCTTTTTTCTTTTCGTTTTTCACATGAACCGGTTTCGATTCTGGCTCCTCTTGCTTATCGCAAGCCACTACCGTCATTAAAAGTCCTAATAACATACATAATAAAATTTTTTGTTTTCTCACAACTACAGCTCCTATGAAAGATAATGTTTTCTTAACCATTCCTCCATCACATACAATAACTCTTCTTGAGTACATTTATCCATAAGCCCTTTATATTCCTTCTTTAATCGGATTATCTTAAAACCTATACTATGTTTCTCAACCTATTGGAATGATGTGCCTGATGGCCTCATCATTAACATTATGAAGCAATTAGTTTAGCACGATTTTACCGCATTTGTATACATTTCTAAAAAGTACATAAAGTGAAACTTTAATCAGTGGGAGGGTTCACCTCACTGATTATTAGTTGAACCAATCGGGCATTTACGGGCTGTTGATCTCCCACCTAACTTCTTTGCTCCTGCCTAATTTTAAGGTGGGAGTTTTACTGCCCGTTAATACGGGGTAAATGATTGCTTTAGGTTACTATATTCCATTGTAACCGTTCTTCTAAAATTTTTACACCTTTTCTATATTTGCACCTGAGTAATACTAAAAAAAGACAACTTATGTAGTTGTCTTTTTTTAGTATTAATGATGACCACCGTGATTTCCCTTTTTCGGGTTCCCCATCATCTCTTTATTCATTTCCCATTTATGCTCTGCTAGCTCTTTATATGAAAGAACTTTCCCTTTATAGTTAGACACAAAACTCTCTGCATCCTTTTTGTTTTCAAATGAAATGATATTATAAGCCATCGGTGTCGTTATTGTTTTATCATATACGTAAGTCGCATCTTCTAACGAAATCCACTCTTTCGAATCATAATCTCGAACAAATTTTTCTTTCGTCTTTTCACCTGGATTAATCTCCATCCATTTATACATACAACCGATATCATCAAACTTTAACGCTTTTCCATTTTCTAAAATGACTTCTGTTGCAAATTGATTATCCATTACCCCAATTTGGCAAATATCACACTTATCATGTTTCTCATCAATTGCTACAGCCTCTGCTTGTTTCTTACCACAGCCTACTATTGTAAAGACAAAGAATAAGCATATAGCAAGTGTCACATACTTTGTTCTCATTTTACTTCCTCCCTAACCGTATCTTCCACAAGGAGCATATCAAAAAGTTGTGTGAGATTTGTGAAAAAATAATGTACTTTTTGTAATATAAAGACCAAAAAAGATGTGTAGCCATTTCTACACATCTCTCATCATTCACAACCTGTAATTAATAAATCGTCTTCTAACTTAACTAATAATGTATCTGTATTAATTTGCTGCCCAGCAACTACATTTACTAATCTTATATTTCCACTAATACCGACCGCAACTTTTTCAAGCTCACCGTTATTTTTTCGGATCATCATTAAATTTTCCCACTCATATACGTAAGAAGATTCATTAATAAAAATCTCTTCTACTTTTCCTTCATAAGAACTATAAATCTCTTCCATTCTCGTTTTCATATAAAATCTACTCCCTATTTCACACTTCAATATTTTCATCTTATTCTACCATTCTTACGGAGAGCAGCTTACTTTTTAAAAATTCAAATTAACTACCGTGAACAAAATGACCAAAATAAAAATTATGCTTCTAATGATGTTATTTTTCAAATTATTTACCATTTGAATGAATGCTTTTATGATAAATAAAAAACACTTTTTCTGAATTTTCATTACTTTTTTTGAAAGCGCAATCATTTTTGAGGGGGAGATTACATGTTAGCACTACTTGGATTTGCGATGGTATTTGTCTTTATGTTTTTAATTATGACGAAACGTATGTCAGCACTAGTAGCATTAATATTAATTCCAATTACTTTCGCATTAATTGGCGGTTTTTATGCAAATATGGGACCTATGATGTTAGAAGGAATTCAAAAACTAGCACCTACTGGTATTATGCTTATGTTTGCTATTTTATATTTTGGAATTATGATTGATAGCGGTTTATTCGACCCTGTCATTAGTAGGATTTTGAAATTTGTAAAAGGAGATCCTTTAAAAATTGTTGTTGGTACAGCAATTCTTACTATTATCGTTTCATTAGATGGGGATGGAACGACAACTTATATGATTACTGTTTCTGCAATGTACCCATTATATAAACGCCTTGGAATGAATCCACTTATATTAGCTGGGGTTGTTATGTTAGGTGCGGGAGTGACAAATCTTACACCGTGGGGTGGACCGACAGCTCGGGTTATGAGTGCACTTGGACTAGACGCATCAGAGCTCTTTACACCACTTATACCAGGAATGATTGCTGGTGCAATTTGGGTCGTTTTCGTTGCTTACTATCTTGGAAAAAAGGAAAGAAAACGATTAGGAATTATGGATGTACAATATTTAAAACAAATGCAAACGATGGATGAGCAAGCTGCAACAGTAGAAGCTGCCGTTCATAAACGCCCTAAACTTCTATGGATTAACTTTTTATTAACTGTTACCTTACTTGTCTGTCTCATACTAGAAGTTATGCCGTTACCTGTTTTATTTACAATCGCTTTCGCTATTGCTGTTATGCTTAACTATCCGAACTTAGAACAACAGAAAGAACGTATTGCTTCTCACGCAGGAAACGTATTAGCCGTTGTTTCTCTCGTATTTGCCGCTGGAATTTTCACTGGTATTTTATCAGGAACAAAAATGGTAGATGCAATGGCTCAAAGTGTAGTCACTCTTATACCAGACGCTCTTGGACCACAACTACCGATTATTACAGCTCTTCTTAGTATGCCGTTCACATTTTTCATGTCCAATGATGCATTTTACTTCGGAGTATTACCTATTTTAACGAAAGCTGCCGCTGCTTACGGAATTAGTGCAGCTGAAATGGGACGCGCTTCATTACTCGGGCAACCTGTTCACTTATTAAGTCCTCTTGTCGCTTCCACTTATTTATTAGTCGGAATGGCCAAAGTTGATTTTGGTGAACATCAACGCTTTACGTTACTTTGGGCTGTTGGAACGACAATGGTGATGTTAATTACGGGAATTGTAATCGGAATTATTCCAATATAAGACGTAAAAAAACAGTAGAAGAAATGTAATTCTCTACTGTTTTTTTGTTATGAAGAAACAAGAAAATACCTTCTTTCTGGTCTCCCTACATTCCCATATATAAGCTCCGCATGAACTTTCTTTCCAGATATTAAATACTCTAAATAGCGCCTCGCTGTTGATCGGCTTACCCCAACCATTGAGCTTAACACTTCTGCCGTAATACCTTCTTCCTCAACTGTTAACATATGCTTTTTTATTTTTGCTAAAGTTAAAGGATCTATCCCTTTCGGGGCATATTCTATTTCATTTCCCTTTACGCCTCTTTGAGACCATAAATGTTCAATTTGCTCTATAGATAATTGATTAGTTTTCTTTAACTGCACAATCTTTTTTTGGTAACTTTCCAAACTCGCCCTAAATCGATCAAACATAAGTGGCTTTACGATATAATCTGTTACCCCGCCTCGTAGAGCGTGCCTCACTACATCTGTTTCCGATGCAGCTGTAATCATAATAATATCTGTATCATGCAAATTATGCCTAATATATGTGACAAGTTCCGTTCCTTGCATATCAGGTAAGTACACGTCTAATAAAACGAGCTGTGGCTTCACAAGCTCTAGCCATTCTTTCGCTTGTTCTCCAGTCGTTGCTGTTCCAATTACTTTAAATCCCTCAATCTTTTCAGTAAAACGACGATGAATGTCCGCAATTCGAATATCATCTTCTACAATCAATACTTCAATCTCCTCACCCATTACAATTCGCCTCTCTCTTTTGGTAATGCAATAATAAATAATGCACCACCTAAATCCCCTTTTTCGATTGCAATACTTCCATTTAAATCTTCTACTAACTCTTTCACTTTTGCTAATCCATATCCTCGTTTCCCGCCTTCTTTCGTAGAGAAGCCTTTATAAAATATGCTAGTAATGACTTCATCATGAATCCCTTGTCCTGAATCTTCCACTTCAATTACTATCTCTTCTCCAATATCAGTTACAAACATCCTTACCTTCTTATCATTCTCTTCATTTCTTTCAATTGCTTCAAATGCATTCGTAATTAAATTTCCTAAAATAGAAACGACGTAATTACTCTCAATATGCGGGCTTAATTTATCTAAGCTACTTTCTCGATCTAGCATAAAATCAATCTTTAACTCTCGCGCTCTATTATAGAATCCAATTAAAATTCCACCTAACCATGGATTTTGAATTCGCTTCATAATAAATTGAACAAAATCTTGATATACCGCTGTTTCCTTATGAATAAGCTCTAAAGCATCTTCATATGATTCTAACTGGATAAGCCCCGAAAGCGTATACAACAAATTGTTATATTCGTGCGTTTGCGCTCGTAAGGCCTCTGTATATTGCTTCGTCTGAGATAACTCTGCTGTTAACTGATCCATTTCAGATTTCAAACGTAAGCTCGATACAACGCCAGTTACTTTATTTTTCACTTTAATAGGTAGACGGTTCGCAATAACAGCCTGCCCTTTTATATTTAATTGACGATCAAACTGTTCTTCACCAGTTTGAAGTACATCTAGTATCGTTGAATTAGGAATTACATTTAAAATAAATTCTCCAATAATATTACGCTGTTCATCTAACGAAAGAATATCATAAGCCGCTTGATTGACTAAACTAATCATGCCATTGTGATCAATGACAATAATCCCTTCACGTACAGATTGAATCACTGTACTATGCTCTTCATATAAAGATGAAATTTCTTCTGGCTCCATCCCAAACATCATTCTTTTTATACTTCCGGCTAAATATATAGAACCAATTATCCCGATTAAAAGACCTATTACTGTAATCCAAAATACACGCTTTCCATATACTTCTACCGCTCCATGAATATCATCTATTGAAAATCCAACAGACACCACGCCTATAATTTCATTTTCCTGATTACGGATTGGAACTTTGCCGCGTAATGAAGGACCTAATGATCCAGTTGCTTTCGAAATATAAGATTTTCCTTCTAATAGAACTCCTTTATTATCTCCACCAACCATTGCTTCTCCTATTTTATCTCGCTTAGGATGTGCATATCGAATCCCCTCTTTGTTTCCAACTACAATAAAATCAGCATCTGTATCAATTCGAATTTTTTCTGCAATTGGCTGAATGATAGAAGCTGGGTTTTCTTTTTGAAAAGCTTCCGTTATTTCAGGTATAGCAGCAACTGTTTTCGCAACATGCAAAGCCCGTTTCCCAATTTGCTCTTCTACCGTTTCAGACAATATGTAATAAAATAAATAACTTGTTAATAGAAGTACGACTAGAATAAGTGTACTAATTGTTATTGTAATTCTCGGTTGTAGTTTTAACTTTTTAAATTTCAAAACCATTCCCCTAACATAATTAAAGATAGAATTTAATGAATTTACAGTCTTTTGTAATTACAACTAATCATAACACGGTTACTCTATATTTCTTTATTTTTATCTTCACAAAAAAAGAAACGAAGTACAATTACTACCTCGTTTCTTAACATTTTTTTATTACACTTTAAATTTCCCAATCATCTCTTGTAATTCTTCTGCCATTTGCGATAAATGAACTGCTGCTGCATTGATTTCATCTACCGAAGCTAATTGTTCTTCTGAAGAACCAGCAATATTTTGAACGCTTGCTGCATTTTCTTCAATTGTAGCTGCAATTTCATTAATAGATGCACTAACTTGTTTTGCATCTACTGTCATTTGTTCCGCTACTTCTACCATACTATCAATTTGTACAACTGTATCATCTGTAGACTTCAATATTTCAGCGAAGCTTTGCTTCGTTTCATTTGCAACTACAAGTCCTGATTGTACTTCTGTCCCAACTTGCTTCATAGAGCTTACTGTTTCTTTTATGTCAAATTGTATCTCTTTTACTAGTTTTCCAATTTCCGTAGAAGACTGTCCTGATTGTTCTGCTAACTTTCGCACTTCATCTGCTACAATGGCAAATCCTCTTCCTTGTTCTCCAGCTCTCGCAGCCTCAATTGCAGCATTTAATGCTAATAAATTTGTCTGCTCTGCAATATGTTGAATTACCTCAAGGATTGCTCCAATTTGTTTCGACTTATCATCTAGCAAAACAATAACTTTATCTGATTGTGAAACAGACTCATGGATTAATTGCATTTGATTCACCGTCTGTTCAACTAACTTCCCACCATCTTCAGCCTTTTTCTTCGTATACATAGATGCTGTGGATACTAATGAAGAACTGTCTGCCACACGTTGAATTCCTTCTGTAACTTCTTCTAATAATGTTGCGCCTTCTTCGACTTCTTTCGTTTGTATTTCCGCTCCACTCGACACTTGCTCTATCGCTTGTGTAATTTGTTCAGTTGCTTCACTCGTCTGCTTCATACTAGCTGTTAATTCTTCTGAAGATGCCGCTACATGACCTGCTGAAGTATTTATATTGGAAATGACATTCTGTAATGATGCTGCCATCTCGTTAAAGCTTTCTCCTAGCTGTCCAATTTCATCTTTAGAATGAACTGTAATGGATTCTGTTAAATCGCCTTCACTAATCTTTTTCGACGATATAACAAGTTGTTTTAACGGATTAATAATAGAAGCAATTATGAAGTAAATTAAAATCCCACCAATTATTAATGAAATACCAATAACAGTTATCGTTTTATAGAAAATAGGTTCAGCAGCTTCAATAATTTCTTTTGCAGGCATAATTCCTGCTATTTTCCATCCAGTTATCTTATTTGTTTTAAAAGTGATATGACGATCTTCACCATCTAATCTGAAATTAAAATCACCTGTTTCTTGTTTGTACAACTCTTTTTCAAGTTTCTCTTCTACCTTATCACCTGGCTTCATCGTTGGATGCGCTACCACATTTTTATCTTGATCAAAAATTGCTACATATCCACTTTTACCGATATTAACCATCTTTGAAGTGTTTACGATATCATTAATAATTAAATCAATACCAAGAACACCGCTCTTATCCTCATTTTGTTTTGCTATTGTAATAACAATATTTCCTGTCGTTTTTGATTTATATGGAGCTGTAATAATTACTTCTCCACTTTTTTTCACTGCCTCTTTATACCAATCTCTTTCTGTAGGATTATATCCTTCTGGCATTTGAATAGACGGTGATTGAAGAAACTGCCCATTGCTGGATCCAGTATAGATAGCTTCCAGTTCTGGATGTAACTTATTATATTCTTCTAGTTTATTTTGGATATTTTGTATTTGATCCGTTTGGTAACTTGATTGTGTAAATAGTTTCGTAAAATAAACTGCATCTACTTTTTTACTATCCAATTCTTTATTAATTACATTATCCAAAATTTTTATATTGTCTTTCGCCGATTGTGAAATCGTCTCATTAAAGTTTGTCTTCGCTTGCTGATAAGAAGTCCAACCAATTACAATACTTGGAAGAATCAAAATGATAACAAATGACACAAGTAACTTTGCTTTTAAACTACTACTCCTTAATTTCCCTTGAAACATATTTCTACCCCTCCATACCGTTTTAAATGTAATTGTTTTACATTTAATTTCTTTATATAAATCATACGATTTAAATGTATCAATGCGACTCTCTATCTCTATCTCTTTCTCTATTGAAGAGTTGATACATACCTTTTTCATTCTATATAAATTAAATAATTAAAACAATATATAAAAATGTATATTATTCGAAATATTATAATTCACAGAAGAACCTCTAGTATCTCACTTACTAGAGGTTCCTCCCGCTTTACTATTCTTTATCTTTTTCTACTTCTTTTTTCGCATCTTCTACTACAGATACAACAGGTTTATCGTTTGATAATTGTTGTACTGCTCCTTTTCCAGCAAATCCTTCTAATAACTCTTTTAAATCAATGCCAGAAGAAGCTTTTAATGTTTCTTGCATCGTTGCCATTAAATCAGTCGCATAACCTGCAACTTTTCCGGCACCGCTATTTTTACCACCGCCACCTGTATCGACAACTGTAATTTTATCAATGTTGCTAAGTGGGCTTGCAACTTCCTTCGCATAACTTGGAAGCATGTTAAGAACCATATCCATAATCGCCGCTTGGCCATATAACTCAAATGCCTCTGCAATTTTTTGTTTCGCTTCCGCTTCTGCTAAACCTTTTAATCTGATAACATCTGCTTCCGCTGTACCTTGTGCTTTTTGTACTTCTGCTTTTGCTTGACCTTGCGCTTTTTCGATTTCCGCCTTCGCTAAACCTTCTACACGAACTTCTTCTGCACGTGCTCTTGCTTCCGCTTCAATTTTATATTGATCTGCATCTGCTTTTTTCATTTGTTTTACTTTTTCCGCTTCTGCTGATTGTTCAACAGCATAGCGATCTGCATCTGCCTTTTTCTTTACTTCTGCATCATATTGCTTTTCACGACGCGCAATCTCTTTTTCTTCTAATTCAATTTGCTTTTCACGCTCAATGATTTTAACGCGCATTTGCTCTTCTGTAACACCTTGTTGCGCTTTTGCTTGTTGTAATTCATAGGAAAGATCTGCATCTGCGCGAGCTTGTTCTTGGTCTCTCTTATAAGATTGTACTTTTAACTCTTTATGTTTTTCAGCTTCAGCGATTTGTGCATCACGTTGATACTCAGCTTCTTTCGCTTCTTTCTCAGCACGAGCTTTTTCAATTCGCGCCTCTTTTTCACGCTCTGCATTTGCAACTGTTGCATCACGCTTAACCATCGCAATTTGTGGCTGACCAAGTGCATCTAAGTAACCGTTCTTATCCATAATTTCTTTAATTGTAAAGGAAACGATGCGAAGTCCCATCTTCTTTAAATCTGTAGAAGCTACTTCATGTACCTTCTGAGCAAATTGCTCTCTATTACTATAGGCATCTTCTACTGTCATAGAAGATAAAATAGCACGTAGATGCCCTTCTAAAACTTCTTTTGCTTCTATTTTCAACTCTTCTGTTTCTTTTCCTAAATATTGTTCAGCTGCTGTAGAAACTTCTTCAATGGTAGACCCTACTTTAATAATAGAAACACCATTTACTGTAATCGGAACACCTTGTTTCGTATACGTATCACGTGTTCCCACTTCTAATTTGTAGTTTAATAGACTTAAAGGCTCTGCTCTTTGCATAATCGGAACTACGAAAGTACCGCCGCCACGAATAATCTTAATCTTCTTTCCATCATCAGTGGTAACTACATTTTTCCCGCCACCAAGCCAGTTTCCAGTAACAATTAATGCTTCATCTGGTCCAACTGTTCGATACTTTGTAATGAATACTAAAATGAGTAGAATTAAAATTGCGAGTAATACTCCACCGATAATTAATGGAATCGTCATGTAAATTCCCCCTTATAATTTTGGTTTCTTTAAAGAATAAGCAATGTTCTGTACAAGCAGAACACCATCTTGGACTCCCTCGATAATAACTTCAGTTCCTTGTGAAATATCTTTCTTTCCAACTGTTTTAGCTAGGATTGCATTGTTTCCAAATTGGGAGGAAATTAATACTTCACCAAACCCTTCTGTAGGAATAGTCGTAATAACCTCTCCCTTACAACCAATAAATTCATCCATACGCTGCACAGTGTTTTGTTCTGCTTCTGCAATCGGCTTTAAAATTAATATTTTCATTATGAAAACACCAATAAAGGATATAGCAAATGCAGACCCGAAAATAAGAATGCTATTAAAGGAGAATAAATATTCTCCTATATAACTAAGTCCACATAACATGGCGAAAAAACTAAGTAATAAAGTAACAACGGATACAGATCCGCCTCCAAAACTAAATATGGATTCAAATATATCTCCAAAAAAGATATAAATAACAGTGAGTATAGTAGCAATAATAAATCCGTATAAATAAATTGTTTCAAGTGGATAACCAAACAAATCCATTTCTTATCCCCCTCTCTTAAACAATCCCTTTTTTGTTATATGTATGCCCCACCTCTTTCAAAGATTATAGTTCTTAATTTTCAGTTATTTTCCCTTTAAAGAAAAGCCTGTATGACAGTCCCCTAAAAAAGAACAGGAGAAACCTATTGTGACAGGCTCCTCCTAGTAAATAACCGATATATTATATATCTATATAATATACTATTTTCCACAAAAAGTAAAGTTAAACATACATTGGAAAAGCACTTATTTTACTGATAATTCGTACGTTCCATCGCCATTATCATATTTATATACATACAAATAATACTTACCTGGTTTTGCATTAAATTTTGCCTCTATATGATTTCCATTAGCTTGACCGTAAGCGGCATAATTTTGCATATCTGATTCATGGTGAAGCACCCATGTCATCCCGATTCCATACTCATTTAAAACGGAAATATCGATATTTTTCGTTGATGCTACATTAAATGTATAAACATCGGTGTGATCTCCGCCGATAAGGCTACCTTTTATAGTACTGTTTAGCCCGATACGATTTGCTTCCTCTGGACGATTATTTGGTTCTAATTCTGTTAAACTTCCATCTTTAATCGTAACAGTCGTTTCGTTTCTGCTCTCTTTACCTTTATCATCTTTTACTCTTAACGCTAATTTATAAATTCCTTCTCTTTCATATGCATGTATTGGATTAACTTCTGCACTTGTGCTGCCATCTCCAAATTCCCATAAATAAGAAACAATTTTTCCATCTTCATCATTTGAGCCATCACTTTTAAATTGAATTCCTTCTTTTACAAGCCCATTATAAGGTCCATTTATATTAACCGTTGGAGCTTTATTTTCTCCATCATCTTTTGCGATACCGTGGAAGACTACATCATATTCAAATTCATTTGAACTATTGACACGATAATTGACGAAGTATGCTGTAACAGTTTTGTAGCCACTCCATTCTTTTTGCGCCAGTTGTTCTAGTGCCTCATTTACTCGTTTACTCATTTCGTTCCAATCTTCGGATTCACCTTTTGTTACACTACCTGTAAATGTACCTTCTAATGTAAATGTATTAAAGAATTGGGAGCTATGTTTTGTCATTTTTGCCTCTTTCATCGGCAACGTATCACTAATTTCTTTCTCTACTGCTGTTAACGATTTTGGTGCATGTTCAGCTAAATAATCATCTGCTACTTCCGGTACATTATATTTATCTTGATTATCAATTAGCTGTTGCATATACTCTTGATACTCTTTATTTAGTTTAGAATCTTTACTTAAATTCTCACGATAGGCATCATAATTTTTCACGTCATTTGCACGAATTAAATCTTGAATTTTATCAAATGTTTCAAATTGATGTGTATATAAATAAGATTGCAATGCGAACGAGTAATTATAGAAATCCCAAGAACCATATTTAGCAAATAATGTGCGCTCTGCTGTATAACGGCTTGCAGGATCAGATGATAATCCACTAATGATGCTCTTTCTCGGTACTACATTATTTGTACGAGTAGATCCTGCGAAAAATTCTGCATTTCCTTCTTGGAACCAAGTTAATCTTTCATTTTGATACATATCTCCTCTTCCAAATAAACCTGGCACTTCAAATCTACCTTGAAGATAATGAGTAAACTCATGACGGAATAACTCTTCTAAGCTATAAATACTTTGTTCTGGCGTACGCTCATATGTAAAGAATGTACCTGTTTCTTCTATATAAATGCCACCGTTGTTTGTTTCATATCCATACAGTTGTCTGTTTAACTGATATTCGTCTGGAGTATTATAGATTACTATCGTTAATACGTCGTCTGCATTACCTGGCTCTAATGCTTTGTCATTCCCAATTACACGATGATACTGTGCTTTTACTTCCTTTGCAGCCCAATATAGTCTCTTAATTTTTTCTTCTGATACTTTATCTCCTGTTTTAAATACGATAGATCCATCGTCGAATGTATACGTTTTTGGTAAGTACTGTTCTTTTCCTTCTTTACGTATCGTCTCTAAATCTACCGTATTACCGCTATAATCTTTTCCGTTATAATTTGTCGTAATTTGTTCTACTGCAACAAAATACGGCTCACTTAAACGCGGATACATATGCATTGCTTGTGTAACAACCTCTAAACCTTTATTTGGATTACTATGAAACTTCCCTAAACGACTAGCAAAATAAATTCCATTATTAACGAGCCACTTATTTTCTGGTGTTACTTCATTTAAAAGAGCAATACGATTTATTTCATTAATAAATCCATCTATTTTCCCGTACCACATTGTATCTTTTGCTTCTTTACGAGTTTCAAATAAATAAGATTGCATATCATAATCAATACCTTGCATCATATCGTATACAGCTTGTCCTTTCATACGATCGTCTACATACGTATGAAGATTATCATTGTATTGTTTTAAAATATTCGATGCGTATTGAACCGTTTCCACATCACTTGAAGCATTACTAATTAATTTACCGTATGCAGATACGACTGCATCTTGCTCATATGTACCAAGCTTAAAGTTTGGATTGGTTGCAATTGCTTTTAAAGCAGGTAAACATTTATCCTGGAAGCTTCTCTCATTTAAATCGCTTAATTCATTATTGTAAAATGCGAGATAAAAAGCTGAACGTAACACTTCCGTAAACGTTTGAATTCCTTTTGAATCATCTTTCGTAAACGTACTACCTCGGTGAGCTAATTCATCTATAACTGCTTGCATTTTCCCTTTGTCTTTATAAAAAGCCTTTGCATCTTCATTGAACTGGAATAAGTCTGTAATTTGATTCCATTTAATACTTCCTAGCGTTTCAACCAATTCTTGATTATTCATTTTGTTTAAATCAGCCATTGAATAGCTTTCTTTAATTTGCTTTACTTCTGAGCTCTTCATAATAGATGCTGGTCGCTGTGAAAAGTCTCCTACTTTTAAACGTTCTTGAAACGATAATGTTTCCTCTGCTTTCGAAATTTGCCCAACTTCATCTACTGGTTTTTCTATTCCAACTGGTTTCGAATGCAATACATTGTATGGCACCTTTTCTTCTGCTGATACATTCGTTTGAATTGCTCCTAACGATAGCGCCATTGTACTAATACTAAGCATCACTTTATTAATCTTTGATTTCTTGTTCATATCATTGCCCCCTATTTATATATTCCCTTGAAGAATTTAACATAAAATCTAGATGTAACAATATAAAATGCAATATTTCATATTATTTCTTCCTATAATTTGTACATATCGTGAACAAATCACCCTTTATCTCCCGACAATAATCTGCTTTCTTCCATTTCTAATACACCTAGACAATCCCCAGTAATATCCTTCTCTCATAAAAAAAGACATCATCATATGCATGTTTCTAATGAAACTGCCATGATAATGTCTTCTCAAAAAAGTAAAAATTAATTATATATAATAATAAGATTAAACGTTATTTATTTCTTAAATAATCTCTTTCTAAATACGAACATACTTAGTGCGGAAAGAACAAGTGTTATTCCAGAAAGTAAAGTCGATGTGCTAGCTTCACCGCCTGTTGATGGTAAAGATTTCTTATCTTCCTCAAACTTATTAGCATGTTGTTTATTTAAAGTATCTGCTTTTCTTCCCTCTTTTTCAACAACTTGATTATTCCCTTTTGGCTCTTGATCCAATCCTGTTGCTGATTCTTTTACTTCTTCAACTTTTTTCGTTGGCTCTTTTACTTCCTCTTTCGCTTCTTCAACTTTTTTCGTTGGCTCTTTTACTTCCTCTTTCGCTTCTTCAACTTCTTTCGTTGGCTCTTTTACTTCCTCTTTCACTTCTTTTACCGGTTCTTTCACTTCTTCTTTTGTACCTTCAACTTCTTTTACCGGTTCTTTCACTTCTTCTTTTGTTTCTTCAACTTCTTTTACCGGCTCTTTTACTTCTTCTTTCGATCCTTCAACTTCTTTTGCCGGCTCTTTTACTTCTTCTTTCGGCCCTTCAACTTCTTTTGCTGGCTCTTTTACTTCTTCTTTCGGCCCTTCAACTTCTTTTGCTGGTTCTTTTACTTCTTCTTTCGGCCCTTCAACTTCTTTTGTTGGCTCTTTTACTTCTTCTTTCGCTTCCGGTTTCTCTACTATATTCTGTATAACTTCACCACTAAACCATATACCAAGCCCGTAATACTCCGTTCCATCAAAAACAAAATCGTATTTCTTTTCTCCTGGAGTACTCCATACGATTGTACCCTCGTCCTCATTAAATGTGCCACTCTCACTTTTTAATGTAATATTCTCAAGCGGTTCCCCCTCCACATCATATACAGGGATTTTCACTTTTTGATTTACTTGTGCGTCATCTAAAAAAATTTTTTGCCTTCTAATATCAATTGTTGACCATTGAGACAGTTGTATAATTGGTCTTATATCCTGAATCTCATTTCCAGGAAGTTTTAAACTAATTAAATCTAACATCGAAGCAAAGATTGATATATCCTTAATTCGATTATCTGATAAATTTAACCATTGTAAATTTTTCAATTTACTTAATGGTTCAATATCCACCACCTGATTTCCTATTAATTCCAGTTCATTCAACATACTTATTTCACTAATTGCTTCTACACTACTAATTTCATTACTGTTCAATATTAATACGGATAGATTTTTTAATTGTTGTATTCCTTGTATAGTATCATTATTAATTTTATTATTTGAGGCTGTTAATTTTTTCAATGAATTAACTTTAAATAATGGTTCAATATTTTTCACATTATTATTGCTTATATTTAACTTCTCCAACTTCTCTAGTTTAGAAAATGGTTCAATATTTTCGATTTGATTATGTGCTAAACTTACAGATTTCAAACTTCTCAAATCCGAGATAAATGCTATATTTTTCAGCTCTAAGTTTTCTAACTCTAGACTTTCTAAATTCGACATATACTCTATGCCAGAAATATCTTTTATACCGTTACCCTGCCCATTAGTTATCTTAAATGTTTTAATCTTTAATAAATCTTCTTTCGTAATAGGGGCTTCTAAATCAGTTCTATTCAAATTATTTTTATTAATATATCGTTGTAGTTCCTTATCTTGAACAACATTCGTCCCCTCTTGATTTTTAACTATTTTTTGAATAACAGTTCCATTAAAACGTAATTTATTCTCTGAAGAACCTGTTTCTAAATTAAACTCATATGATTTTTCTCCAGGGCTGTCCCATTTTACAAAACCATTATTTTGTGTTCCCCCCTCGCTAATCCATTTAATACTTTGAAGAGATTCGCCATTTAAATCGTATATAGGAATTTTACTATCTTCATTTACTACGCCTTCATTCAAAAAGATTTTTTGTCTGTGAACTTTAACGACAAAACGCTTTCCAAACTCTTGAATAGGTCTTACATCAGAAATTTCATTTGCACTTAAATTAAGTTCGTATAAATTAGTTAGCCCACTAAGTGATGAAACATCCGAAATATAATTTTCTTCTAAATCAAGTGATTGTAATTTTTTCATTTTAGCTAGCGGTGTAATATCTGTAATTTCTGCATCACTCACTGCAAGGTTAGTAAGGCTCTCCATTCTACTAATAGATTCAAGATTAGTAATATTATTATTTCCAATCCATAATTCCTTTACTTTATTTAACTGTTCCATTCCTGTTAAATCACTAATATTATTATTAGCTAAATACAATTTACCGAGAGACGCCATTGTAAATAGCGGCTTAATATCTTCAATCTTATTACCGACTAAATCTAATACTCTAACTTTTTTCAATTTACCTAATGGCGTCAAATCAGTAATTTTATTATCTCTTAAAGAAAGAATTTGAATTTTAGTCAGCCCAGCAATTGGCTCAATGTTTTCAATTCGATTAGAAAAAAGATCTAAAGACTTCAAATTATTCAAGTTAGCAATTGGTGATATGTCACTTACTGCAGACTCATTTAATGTAAACTTTTCTAAATTTACCATATGCTCTAAACCGGATAGATTATTGATGCCCTTCCCACCATATATGTCTAAGTTTTTAATTTGTAGTGCATCGGCTTTCGTTATTGGTGCATTTATATCTTTTCGACCTAAAGTATTTCTATTAATGTATTGTTGTAATTTTGTATCCACTACTATATTTTTTGTTTCTTCCTTTTGTTCTTCTTTATTTTCCTTTTGTTCTTTTGGAACATTGTTTTCTAAATTTAATGTATTTACTTCAAACTGCACTTGATACTTATTATCATAAGCCATTGTCGGAATATAAATGTGCATCTGCATATTGTATCTTTTCCCTAATTCTCCAACTTCAAATTGAATCACTTTCGTTCCATTTTTCTTTTTATCTTCTGATATTACTTTTACATCATGAAACACACCAGGAGTATGAATATCTTCTGTTTTCAAGTATTTGAAGAAATCACTATCACTTAACGTTGCCGTAATAATTTTCTTTCCATTCTCAATTGTTAATTTCGGATTTTTTATATAAACAGCCGCCATAGACTCTTCATTTGTTTTATCTTTATACGCTTTAATAACAGCGTCATATGTACCATCTTCTAAACCTTGGCCCGTTTTATTCGCCTCAATTGCTACTGCCGCTAAAGCAGGCGTTGAATACGTAGCAAATGGAAGTGATAACGCCGCAGCGATAATCATCGCATTTATATGTTTTCTTTTATTTTTTTTCAACTTTACATCTCCTCCAAAATATATAAATCTAAATGTAATCATATCTCGAATAAATGATAATGATTTTCATTATCATTGTCAACTAAAAAAATAAAAAGGTAACAAAAAAATACCCCCTTTTTAAGGGGGTTATGCCATTTTTTCTCCGGATTCTTCTTTAAAAAAGCTCTTCATCGCATGGAATACGTCTGCTTTTTGCTTTAAAATATAATATCTAAAATTCTCATCTTTAATATTTTTATAGGCTGACATGAGGGTACTATGGCGGTTGTACTGGTTCACTTCCCCATATCCAAACATATTACACTTCTTCATTAACTCTTCGACAAGCTTTACACATCTAGCATTATCTGATGTTAAATTATCACCGTCTGAAAAATGGAATGGATAAATATTATAGCGGTCTGGTGAGTATTTATTATCAATTAGCTCGAGTGCTTTTTTATATACAGAAGAACATATCGTTCCGCCACTTTCTCCTTTTGAGAAAAACTCTTCCTCTGGAACTACTTTTGCCTCCGTATGATGGGCAATAAACTCAATATCTACTGTTTCATACTTCGTTCGTAGAAATCGCGTCATCCAGAAAAAGAAGCTACGTGCCATATATTTCTCCCATATTCCCATCGATCCACTCGTATCCATCATCGCTAATACAACAGCTTTTGAATCTGGCTTTAATACTTCATTCCAAGTACGGAACTTTAAATCTTCTTGGTGAATCGGATGAAAAGATGCTTTACCACGCATCGCATTTCGTTTATATGCGGATATCATCGTTCGTTTCTTATCGATATTTCCCCATAACCCAGTCTTTCTAATGTCATTAAATTCAACATGTTCAATCCGGTTTTCATCTATTTCTTTTCTCTTTAAATTAGGCAGCTCTAATTCTTTGAAAAACGCTTGCTCTAATTCTAGAATAGAGACTTCAGCTTCATAATAATCTTCTCCAGCCGCATCCCCTGCTCCTTGCCCTTTTCCTGGTCCTTTTTGCTTTTGACCACCTGATCCATCTCTCGCAACGACATCACCAACTTTGCTGTCACCATTTCCTTGCCCAACGTGTTTGTTTTTATCATAATTGTACCTAATCTTATATTCATCTAAAGAACGAATCGGTATTTTTACAACATCCTTACCATTAGACATAACTATGCTTTCTTCTGTTACAAGATCGGGTAAATTATTCTTAATTGCCTCTTGTACTTTTTCTTGATGGCGTTGTTGGTCGTCATATCCTTTGCGATGGAGGGACCAGTTTTCCTGTGAAATCGTATAATTTGGTTGGTTTTCTTCACCCATTTCTTTCCCTCCTTACTGTAATTGTCTTCCCCTATGAACAGTAAGCTAGAAATTTTGTTTTATACTGTGCAAGCTAGAATGAAAGATAACTGCCCATCGAAATTCATCCCATAAACATATATAACGTTTTTCATATAATACTCCGAGCATCCTAAACAAAATTTTGCCACTCACATACTAGAAAGAAATATTCAGCCGTTGATAAGAAAGAAACACAATGCATAGTTGCACACATTTACACTTTGCAACATATTGTATTGTGTTGGCTTTTTTCGTATGAATGGTTGGTTACTCTATCATATGCATATTGTAAAAATAATTGACAATAAATTCATGAAATTGCATCTTAATTTATTACATTTGGACAAGGTATGACACTTTACACATATAAATGGATAATAAAACGCTGTCCCGCAAAATACAAGAGACAGCGTTTTGTTATCAAACTATCGGTTTAGCAGACTACCTACATAGCGTAATAATTCATTCGCAGATGAAGAATTATAGCCGTGCTCATCAATTAAGCGTGCAACAACATCATTGATTTTCTTAAGCTGATTTTCGTCTGGCGTTTTCGTTGATGTTGTAATTTTCACTATATCTTTTAAATCAGCAAATAGTTTTTTCTGAATCGCTTCGCGAAGACGCTCATGTGAATTATAATCAAAGCGTTTTCCTTTACGCGCATAAGCAGAAATGCGAATTAAAATTTCTTCACGGAATGCTTTCTTAGCATTTTCTGAAATTCCAATTTGCTCCTCAATTGAGCGCATTAGCTTTTCATCTGGACTCATTTCTTCACCTGTTAATGGATCACGTAATTTCGATTTATTGCAATATGCTTCAACGTTATCTAAGTAATTATCCATAAGTGTCTTCGCTGATTCTTCATATGAATACACGAATGCTTTTTGTACTTCTTTCTTCGCAATTTCATCATATTCTTTTCTCGCTAATGAGATGAAATTCATATAACGCTCTCGATCTTCATTACTAATTGACGGATGCTGATCCAACCCGTCTTTGAGCGATCTAAGTACATCTAATGCGTTAATAGATGGTACCTCTTTTCGAATAATTGTAGAGGAAATTCGGTTAATAACATAACGAGGGTCAATACCTCTCATACCTTCATCTTGATATTCACGTTGCAGCTCCTCTACATCAATCGCATTATAACCTTCTACCGTTTCTCCATCATATAAACGCATCTTTTTAATTAAATCAATATCTGGACGCTTCGGATCTTTTAAACGAGTTAAAATCGTAAACATTGCTGCAACGCGAAGTGTGTGCGGTGCAATATGCACATTGGATACATCACTTTCACGAATCATTTTTTCATAAATATGTTCTTCTTCACTCACTCGTAAATTGTATGGAACTGGCATTACAATAATTCTTGAATGCAACGCTTCATTTTTCTTGTTTGCTATGAAGGAACGATACTCCGTTTCATTCGTATGCGCTACAATTAATTCATCTGCTGAAATAAGCGCAAATCTTCCCGCTTTGAAATTCCCTTCTTGCGTAAGCGATAATAAATGCCATAAAAACTTCTCGTCGCATTTTAGCATCTCTTGGAATTCCATCATCCCACGGTTTGCCTTATTCAATTCTCCATCGAAGCGATACGCTCGTGGATCTGATTCTGAACCATATTCTGCGATTGTTGAAAAGTCCAGACTACCTGTTAAATCGGCGATATCTTGTGATTTAGGATCAGACGGGCTAAATGTACCAATCCCTGTACGGCGATCTTCCGAGAAGAAAATACGCTCTACAACTACATCCTCAATTCTTGAACCATATTCTTGCTCTAGACGCATTACGTTTAGTGGCGATAAATTCCCTTCAATTCTAACTCCATACTCACCAAAGAAATCATCCCGTAAATGATGCGGAATTAAATGAAGTGGATCTTCATGCATTGGGCAGCCTTTAATTGCAAAAATTGCTCCTCGATCTGTTCGTGAATATGTTTCTAATCCTCGTTTCAACATCGTAACTAATGTTGATTTCCCTCCACTAACAGGACCCATTAATAATAAAATACGTTTTCTAACATCTAATCGTTTTGCAGATGGATGAAAATATTCCTCCACAAGACGTTCTAAAGCATCCTCTAATCCAAATAGCTGATTACTAAAGAAGTTATACTTTCTTCTACCATCTACTTCTTCGATTCCAGCATCTTTTATCATATTGTAAATGCGAGAGTGTGCTGTTTGAGCCACCCATGGTCTTTCCTTCACAAGCTCTAAATACTCCGCAAACGTACCTTCCCATTGTAACCGTTCTTCTGCTGCTCGATGCTGTTCAATCTTTTTTAGAATATCCATTATAGCTCCTCCCCCATCTCCTTGTTCAATCGGATTATTATAAAAGGTATGCTAGGATGTCCTTAAACATTCTTTAAATCAAAATGAAATATACAGTATTGCTATAAAATTCTCTCCAAAATTCAAAGAAAATTCTGTATAATATAGGTATTAAAGTTTTTACACCTCTATTCATTTTAAATAAATTCTTTTCTTCCAAGAACCTTACATACATTTTGATTCATATTTAAGATTCGTAAACTGAAAAATAGGAGGGATATTAGTATGAAATTATTATTAATTTTAGGTGTATCACTCACATTTCTTACAGCTATTTTCACATCTGGTTACAATGATAAACCCGGTACACATAAAAAGTGATGTGCTTCTTAGCACATCACTTTTTTTATCAATCATTTATAATACACATTTTCCACATCATATTTTGATAAAGGTCGGCTATAATAATAACCTTGCACAAACTTCACATTCTTTTCCTTCAAAAATTGTATTTGTTCCGCTTTTTCTACACCTTCTGCAATTACATTCAATTCCAAAGTATGAGCTAAATGAATAATTGCAGCTGTAATATTCGTATCACGTTCATCCACATGTATACCTTCCATAAAAGAACGATCGATTTTCAACGTATCAATTGGATACGTTTTTAAATAACTTAAAGATGAATATCCCGTCCCAAAATCATCTAAATGAATCTTTAAATTTTGTTCTTTTAATTGTAGCAATACCCTTTTCGATATGTCTTTATGCATAAGGGCCCCTTCTGTAACCTCTATCACTAATAGATGAGCTGGTACATTGTACTTATGTAACGCCCGTGTAATCATCTCTATTAATGTAATCGAGCGAAAGTGCCTGGCTGAAATATTAACTGCAATCGGGACAACTTCATATCCTTTATTTAACCATTCACGTATTTGCCGACACACTTCATTTACTACCCATTCATCAAGCTTAATAATAAATCCTGTTCTTTCTGCTAGCGGAATAAATTGATTGGGATAGACAAATCCTAATTCTTTATTCTCCCACCTTATTAAAGCTTCCATACTCGCTATTTTTTTCGTTTCAATATTCATTTGTGGCTGATAATACAAGCAGAATTCATTTTTTTCTATAGCACGATGCAATTGGTTTTCTATTATAAATCTTTGTTCACGCTCACAATCTAATCCACTGCAATAAAACTGATAATGCCCTTTTCCTTTTTCTTTTGCTTTTTCCAAAGCAGCATCAACTCTTTGGAATAATATTTTTTCATCCTCTCCATCTGTTGGAGCCATTACAATTCCGATTGACGCACTTAAATAGACGTCCTCTTCTTCGATTACAAAATGTTCACTAATCTTTTTTAATATTCTTTTTGCAACTATCTCTACACGTTCTTTCGTTATATTTTCTATTAACATAACAAATTGATCATCGTGTTCTCTAAATAAGTGCATACCGTCTATTTGAAAACTGCTTAAACATTCTGTAACTTTTTGTAATACTTTATCTCCTTCTTTATGACCAAAAGTATCATTAATAAGGTGAAATTCATCTAAATCTATAAAAACAAGCGCAAACTCTGTATTATCATTTAAAAAAACATTTAACTTATTTGCACATGAAATTCTATTCATTAATCCTGTTAATTGGTCATAATAAGCTAAATATTCTGTTCGCATTTCATTCAATACTTGTCTTGTAACATCCCTCGTAACAATATATACCCCAACAATTTCGGCGTTCACAATAATCGGAATAGTTCTCAAAGAAATATAGAGCTCGTACCCTTCTTTATGAACATATTTCTTTGAAACAATTTGTTTTGCCCTTCCTTGCAGGGCTCCTTTAAATATGATTTGAAAATCTTTTTCATATTCCTTATTAATAAATTCAAAAATAAATTTATTATGTAATTCTTCATATCGATATCCAAATATTTCATACGTTGCTGGATTTGCATATGCAATTCTACCTATAGAATCTATAGATATAATGGAGTCATTATTATATTCTAATAACGACTTAAACAACATTTGTTTTTCCTCTATCTCTGCCTTTTCCTCAATCTGAGCTGTGATATCCCTCGTAATACAAATAATAAACTGACATACTCCTTCTTCGTCGAATACAGGATTAAGTGAAGATTCATAATGTAACTCACCCTTTGGTAAACTAACTACATCACAAAAGGTATGTGCTTTCGCTTCGCTCGCTACTTTTGCATATTGCACTCGCAATATTTCCGCCGTATCTTCTGATAATACTTCCGCAAACGTTTTTCCATAACATTCTTCGCCTAGCTTCGCATAATCCATACCTATCTTGTTTACATAAATATATTTAAAGGTTTCCTCATCCATAACTTTCACAATAAATACTAAATCTTGAATAACATGTAATAGTCCTCTTCTTATTAAATCCATATCTATCATACTTAAAAAGGTATTTTGATTATTATATTGTTCCTTCATATTTATCTCAACCCGTCTAATCTATTTTTATTCATATATCCCATTCTATATGAATATGTACCCTTTTTTAAATGTATGATTACATATTATTTTTATTTTTATTTTTAGAAAAAAAGTCGCCATATGGCGACTTTTAATAAACAATTTCTAAATCTAATCCCGGATAATTTTGTTGACGGAATGCTTCATAAATTAAAATAGCTGCTGTATTAGATAAATTTAATGAGCGCACTTTATCAGTCATTGGAATACGTAAACAATGATCGAAATTTTCTTCGATTACATTAGCTGGTAAGCCGTTTGTTTCTCTTCCAAATACAAAATAGTAATCCTTCTCACGTTTGCTATAATCAAATGCTGTATGAGCTTTCTCGCCATACTTTGTTAAATAGAAGAATTCACCGTCTTTATTTTTCTCATAAAATTCTTCAATTGAATCATAATACGTAACTTTCACGTGCTGCCAATAATCTAATCCTGCACGCTTTAACATTTTATCATCCGTTGAAAATCCAAGCGGTCTAATCAAATGTAATTCTGTTCCAGTTGCTGCACAAGTACGAGCAATATTCCCTGTATTTGCTGGAATTTCTGGTTGATATAAAACAACATGTACTCCCACGCGATATTCACCTCTGTTTTTTGTCTACTACGTATTATACCACTTGAGCGAAAAATCTCTACCCATTAATAATATGAAAGAATTTATATTTCATTTGTGGTGTATATTTACTAGAATCTTCATAGTTCCAATAACGCCGACGGCTATTCGCTGAATGTGCATTTACAAGCGGCATACCATCTGCGTCTTTTGCTACTACAATCGTCGTATGATTCCACCTACCATCATCCTCGAAATCATAAGCGATGACATCACCAAGAATAAGGTCCTCTGGCCTTTCTACCGCTTCAGCTCGAAGCCCTGTTGTAGCACCTGACAAATACCAATAAAAAGAGTGTGCGACAGCCCAGCTCCAACTCCACTGATTCTCCCTTTGCCACCATCCTTTGCGAATATTAGGATATCCATTCATTGGTACTTCTCCAGTATGAAGACATTGAGAAATAAAATTCGTACAATTATCAGGGAAATTACGATATACAGGGTTTCGATCATCCCACCAACGCTCTGCATATTTAACTGCCTCTAAACGGTTGTACTGATAAGAACCGTACTTCTCTTTTGTAACTTCCCTTTCTAACGTCTCACTCATTCCAACTGCTTCTGGCACTTCAATAGCATAATCACCTATTACCCGGCTATTATTTAAACAAACTCTTCGTTTTAGTTGTTCCTCTTCGATATAAAATAATTCTTTATGCTTAATTAAATATTTAAAATGTATTTGATAATCAATTTCTTGATGATTGCTATTATTTAATTGTCTCATGAAAGAAACGTCCGCAGTTGCTTTCACTATATGTGCACTACGTTTTTGAAACAATTGTTTCTTTCTCTGTGCTATTTGTAATAAATCTTCAGCAATACCATCCACATTTGTTCGTTTCTCCGTTATATACCCTAAAAATTGTTGTACTTGCTTTTCAATATTTACTTTTACAACCATTTCGTCTCCCTCCCATATTACAATATGAAAAAGGGAGATATTATCTACTCTTTTTTCTGCGCTAACAATTCAAGTCCGCGATTCATTTCATGAATAACCTCTTCGTCTTTCTCACGTTGCATCGCTTTTTCAATGGCTTCGCCCACGCCATCTCCACCAATTTTCCCAAGTGCCCATGCTGCCGTTCCGCGAAGTACCGGTCTTGGATCATCTTTCATAACACCTATTAAATCAGGAATTGCTGATGCTTCTTTAAAATGCGCAAGTGCCAAAATCGCATTTCGTTGCAACGGCTTTTTACCTCTCCATGAACCAGACATAATCCCATATTTCTCTTTAAAATCACGATTACTAATTGTTAAAAGTGGCGTTAATAACGGCTTAACTAACTCAGGATCTGGTTCCATCTCAGGGTGATTATGAAAATCCATTCCTTTATTTTTCGGACAAACAGTCTGACATGTATCACATCCATATATACGGTTTCCTATTTTGTCACGATATTCTTCCGGTAGGAATCCTTTCGTCTGTGTTAAAAATGCAATACATTTCTTGGAGTCTAACTGTCCTCCTTGTATTAAAGCACCTGTAGGACAAATATCAATACATTTCGTGCAGCTTCCACATTGATCTTCTATCGGCTGATCTGGTGGGAATGGAACGTTTGTAATCATTTCTCCTAAATATACATACGAACCAAATTCAGGTGTAATAATAGCGCAATTCTTACCGCTCCACCCAATACCGGCACGCTCCGAAACAGCTCGATCACTTAATTCACCCGTATCAACCATTGACTTAACTTCTATATCGGGAAGTTTTTCAATTAAATATGCTTCTAATTTTTGCAAACGATCTCGTAAAACAAGATGATAATCTTGTCCCCAAGAGGCACGACAAAAAATCCCGCGGCGTTCTCCACGCTTACTTAATGGTGCATTTTTTAATTTTGAAGGATACGCTAATGCAATCGCAATAATTGATTTTGCACCAGGTAGTAGAAGCTGTGGGTTCGTTCTCTTTTCTATATCAGGCTCTTCAAATCCAGATTGATAATTTAATTGTTGCTGCTGGATTAAGCGCTGTTTTAATTCCTCAAATGGTGAAGCACTAGCAAAGCCTATTTTATCTATACCAATTGTTTTACTATACGCAATGACATCTTGCTTTAATTGTTCAAAATCCATTCCTAATCGCCTCCTCAGATGAATCCATCCCATATGTAACGACTATATTGGTTAGTAATTCACTTTTGGAATACTATTCTTTACTTCTATTTTCGCATACAATTATGTTTTTCAAACATTAAAAAACGCAATGCCTCGTTTATCTTAGAAACGAAACACTGCGTTGATCACAATTTATAGAAAAACATTTAATAAAATTTGGAGCGGGTGAAGAGAATCGAACTCTCGACCAGAGCTTGGAAGGCTCTTGTTTTACCACTAAACTACACCCGCAAATATGAAATAAATATAAGATATTAGAATAACTTATGTAAAGTAGTATAGCATGTAAAAAAAACGGAAGCAAGAATTTTATCGAAAAAAGTCGAAAAAGTGATGAGTAGCTCATCACTTTTTCAATTCTTTATCAATCGCCTTCTTCATACTATCGAAATCAGGGTTTGCAAGATTTCCGTTGATATATACTGAAGGAGCACCTTGAACTTTTAATTTTTGAGCACGATCTGAATCTTTACGTACTTTTTCTTTCATTTCTTTACTGTGTAAATCCTTCTTAAATTGTTCTACATCAACTTTCGGAAGCTTTTCTTTCACAATGTTAAGAAGTAATTCTTCTGTAATCCATTCTTCCGTGTCTTTCTTTTGACTTTGATAAATCTCATCATAGAAAATCCAGAATGAATCTTGATCTTGTTTATAAATTGCTTCACCAGCTGCTGCACCTAAATCAGAGTCTTTTCCGATAAATGGGAAGTTAATAAAGTATAACTGCACTTTACCTTTATCGATATACTCTTCTTTTAATCGTGGTAATACTGTTACATCCCAAGTACGACAAGCAGGACATTTGAAGTCTCCAAATTCAACTACCTTAACTGGGGCATCATCTTTCCCTAAAGATTGTTGTGTGGAATAAGCAAACATCTCATTCCCTTTATCTTTTTTGTCATTTATGATGCTATACGCAATTGTTCCGATTACAATCAATACTGCGATAGAAAAAACTACACCAAGAGCCATGAGTTTATTTGATTTCATATACATTCCTCTTTAAATTCATATTCTGTATACAGCATTGTACACAATACACATAATATCAACACTTATATATGTCACGCAATGAACACGCTCACATAAATTACAAAAACACAATAATTGTGACGATATTGTGTCACAATTTGTCACAATTTATTCAAAAAAAGGAAGCTCCTATGTAGGAACTTCCTTTAGCTTACTGCTTTTTCACGAGCACTATTTAACATCGACTGCTCTGTTTTTATATCATGACGAATTACTAACTTCTCACTAACTGCTTGCACATACTCATTATGATTGATATAGCCTTCTTTCTCCATTAATCTCAAAACGACATTTCGTCTCTCTACGGCCTTATCATAATTTTGTGCAGGTGAGTAATAAGCGGGTGCCTTTACTACAGCAGCCATCATTGCACTTTCAGCCAACGTTAATTGGCTCACCTTTTTACCGAAGTAAAGGTTTGCTGCTTTTTCAATTCCCCATGCTCCTTCTCCGTAATAAATATTACTTACATACAATTTTAAAATTTCATCCTTCGTAAATGTACGTTCAATTTTTTTCGTATAAAAAATTTCTTTCCACTTACGAGAAAATGTACGTTCATTCGTTAAAAAAGCATTTTTGGATAACTGTTGTGTAATTGTGCTTCCGCCTTGCACAACACCACCAGCTTTTATATTCTCAACAGACGCTCTGACAATCGCTATATAATCTAAACCGTTATGATGATAAAACCTTTTATCCTCTGTCGCAATAAATGCATGTGTTAATGATTCTGGCACCTCTAACTTAGCCGGTACATGTAATTTACTAATATCACTTTGCTCGATCATTACATTTCCAATGAATAATAACGTAAAACTTAACAATAATAATAAAATAATGGCTTTATAAAAGAATTTAGTCATTGGATTTAATGCAACTTTTTGATGATAGTTCACCCTAGATAATACTCGTTCTTTCATCTTAAACACCTCTTTTCCACACAGCGTATAACTCTTACTTTAAGAATACCTTGTTGTAAAAAAATATCCCATCGATTTCTCTTACACGTACCTTACATCATTGTAAGGTATAAAGTGAAACTTTAATCAGCCCTCACCAATCGGGCTGCCCGGCAAATAGTTGGATAAAAAAGTATTGTATCACAGTCCTTTTTTATCTACTATTCATCTGAAATATTGAATATAGATTATGCTAAACCAATAACAGAGTATACCTTAAGCCTATACTTCCCTATTAAAACATCCTATTTTCATTATATCATCTACAAAATATATATTTGTAAGTATCTAGTAATCTAAATGTATACAATATATCATACATTATACAGAACAAACGTTCCTGAAATCAATACTAGCACTATTATTATTTTGACCTTTTTCTTAAACAGTATACAAAAAAGAGTAGTGATTTGATTGTATCTCAAACCGGCTACTCTTTTCTTTACAATCTACCTATTAAATTATATGGCTGCACTTCCCACGTTTCGTACGAAATACAATGTGTTGCTCTCATCGCATCAAGCGTTCTGGATTTCATATGAGGACGCGTTATATACTCATCTATATTCTCTTCTTTTAAAGCAACAAATTTAGCCTCTTGTATTTCTTCAGGCTGAATTTGTATTTCACCGCTCACGTATGCCACTTTAAAAACAACACCTAGAATGTGCATGGAAGCATTATAATAAACTCCTGTAATACCGATAGGCTTCACCGTTAATCCTGTTTCCTCTTTTATTTCCCTACAAACAGCTTGATCGAGCGCTTCTCCTTCTTCCACCTGTCCTCCTGGCAACTCCCACGTATCCGATCGCCAATGTACTTTAGCTAATAACACTTCGTCTTTTTCATTTGTTAAATAACCTGCTACAGCAACGATATGCTTTGGTGTTTTATGTTCCATATTAAACCTCCTAGAAATAATGATTATTTCATATATCCCTATAAGCATATTCCCTGTCTAAAACAAAATACCTTTACTAATTCATCCTCTTAATTAACTTCATGAAAAAAAGCCCCTATCCGTTAAATGAATAGGGGCTTCTATCGTACTATTCTCCTAAGTCTACGTTGTGGTAAACTTGTTGCACATCTTCTAGATCTTCTAATGCATCAACCATTTTTTCAAATTGTTCTTGAGCATCTTCAGGAAGTTCTACATCACTTTGTGCAAGCATTGTTAATTCTGCAACTGTGAATTCTTCAACACCAGCATCTTTAAGTGCAGATTGTACGGAATGGAATTGATCAGGTTCAGCATACACGATAACAGAATCTTCTTCTTCTAGAATGTCACGTGCATCAACATCTGCTTCCATTAAAATTTCAAGAACTTCATCTGATGTTTTACCTTCAAGACCGATAACAGCTGTCGCATCAAACATGTAAGCTACAGAACCGTTTACACCCATGTTACCACTGTTTTTGCTAAATGCAGCTCGTACATCTGCTGCAGTACGGTTTACGTTATTTGTAAGTGTATCTACAATTACCATAGATCCGTTTGGTCCGAATCCTTCATAACGAAGCTCGTCATAATTTTCTTCTGAACCGCCTTTTGCCTTTTCAACTGCACGATCAATAATTGTTCTTGGTACGTTGTATGTTTTCGCACGTTCTAATACAACTCTAAGCGCTTGGTTTGATTCTGGATCTGGCTCGCCTTGTTTTGCTGCCACATAAATCTCACGTCCAAATTTCGCGTATATACGGCTTGTATTTGCATCTTTTGATGCTTTTTTTTCTTTAATATTATTCCATTTACGACCCATACTTTCCACTCTCTTTCCCGTTTTAAATCTACATAAAAATATTAATATGAAATATAATGTGTATTCAACACATTTTTAAAAGAAATATAAAAAGTTCATTTTTGATTCATATTACAGACATAATATAAATTACTATCATTTTGTTCTTTCGACAAGTTATATTATACATGAATTTCTACATTTATTACGAATTTTAGAAGCACATAGTATAATTTAACAAAAAAGACTCTAACAGAAATGTTAGAGTCTTTTTATATCGCCGATACATATTTCCATAATATTCCTATAACTACTTTCTATTGTTATATAATAAAAACAGGAAAAAATTTGAAGAAAGATGGAGGGAGAATTATGACACATTCACATGAGAAAAAAGCACATGGTCTGAAAGGAATAGGAGAGAAGTTAAACCCAACTATCTATCAAGTGAGATTCATGAAATTAGATGAACCAATTCAATTTGAGTCGTTTCCTGAATTAAAGGAATTAGGAGATTGGTTGAGTACTTCAACGCACATGTGGGCGTGTCACTCAACTATGTACAAGTACAACAAAGAAGAGTTTGAAAAGAGGTTTTTAGAAATTACAAACTTAACCGTTGATAATATACTAATATCTACTGGTGCTATCGGATTTAACTTCATGTCACCGGGGTGGAGAAATTCTCTCTAGAGTGCTCGAAGGGAATATTGTATATACAATATTTTGCTGGAATTTTATAGAATACCACACTTAAAAGGATAAAAATGAATGTTTGTTTTTATCCTTTTAATGTTTCGCAGTTTACTCACCGTACACTTTTTGTGCTTATTTTGTCATGTAATGAAAAGAAAACACAAAAAAACTCTATACTAATTGTATAGAGTTTTTTACGCTGTTCATGATACCGATGGTCGGGGTCGAACCGACACTCCCGAAGGAACACGATTTTGAGTCGTGCGCGTCTGCCAATTCCGCCACATCGGCACAAAAGAAAGGCGGCAACCGGATTTGAACCGGTGGTAAAGGTTTTGCAGACCTCTGCCTTACCACTTGGCTATGCCGCCATGTTAAATTTTATTGGAGCGGAAGACGGGATTCGAACCCGCGACCCCAACCTTGGCAAGGTTGTATTCTACCACTGAACTACTTCCGC